>JAGGTX010000078.1 GCA_021163525.1 Caldifarciminota bacterium | reverse complement strand
TACCATCAATGATGGTGGTATTATCCTTGTCAATCCTCACCTTCTTGGCACGGCCAAGGTCACTGAGCTGTGCATTCTCAAGTTTCATTCCTGCTTCCTCAGATATCACATTGCCACCTGTGAGGATAGCAATGTCCTTGAGCATCTCTTTTCTCCTGTCTCCATAGCCAGGAGCCTTGACTGCAGCACACTGCAATGTGCCACGCAGTTTATTCAAAACCAATGTGGCAAGTGCTTCACCCTCCACATCCTCTGCTATGATAAGGAGTGGTTTACCCATCTGTGCAATCTTTTCAAGAAGGGGAAGAAGGTCCCTCATTGAGGATATCTTTTTGTCGTGAATCAGGATGTAAACATCGTCAAGTTCAACCTCCATTTTCTCAGGATTTGTTACAAAATAGGGAGATATATAACCCCTGTCAAACTGCATACCTTCAACCAGTTCAAGTTCTGTTTTCAGGCCCTTTCCTTCCTCAGCAGTGATAACACCATCCTTCCCAACCTTGTCCATTGCCTCTGCAATGATCTCACCAATCTCCTTGTCATTGTTGGCAGAGATGGTGGCAATCTGCTCTATTTCCTTCTTGTCCTTCACCTCATCGGATATGCTCTTCAGGAATTCAACCACCTCATCCACCGCCTTTTCAATTCCCCTCTTCAGTGCCATTGCATTTGCACCCGCAGTCACATTCTTCATCCCCTCTTTGAATATTGCCTCAGCAAGCACAGTGGCAGTTGTGGTTCCATCACCAGCCACATCACTTGTCTTGGATGCTACCTCTCTTACCATCTGTGCTCCCATATTCTCAAAGGGCTCTTTTAATTCAATCTCTTTTGCCACTGTAACACCATCTTTTGTTACAGTGGGTGCTCCCCATTTTTTCTCAATTGCCACATTCCTTCCCTTGGGACCGAGAGTCACCTTCACTGCTGATGCAAGTTTTGTAACGCCTTCAAGTAAGGCTCTTCTTGCTTCCTCTGAGAACTTTATATCCTTTGCTGCCATAACCCACCTCCTTATTTTACTATTGCCAGAATGTCATCCTCGTTCAGGATGAGATACTCCTCTCCATCAATCTCCACCTCTGTGCCTGCGTACTTACCAAAAATCACCTTATCACCCTTCTTCACAGGGAGTGGATCATCATCCTTTGGAACATCGGCGACCTCAATAACCTCACCCATCTGGGGTTTTTCTTTTGCAGTGTCAGGGATAATGATGTTCCCAACCTTCTTCTCCTCTTCCTCAATCCTCTTTACAAGAACCCTTCTTCCAACTGGTTTAACCTTCATATACACCTCCTTTTTATTGTTTACCCTGAAACACTAATATAATTAACTCAAGTTTCAGATATGTCAAGACCCGAATAGCAAAACCTTAAAAAAGATAACCCATTAATAATCAAGGCGTTATAAACCATTTGACAAAAATTATAGGAAAATAATCTCAAAAACTACTTTAAGTATTCAATCCTTTCATGGTGGGTTTACACCTGCAGTGTTTGAAAAAATATTCCTTGACCGCTCGTTTAAAGTGGTATATGATAAAAGGGTATGAAAAAGGTTTTTATTGTTGGGATTGATGGAGCCACATTTGATCTTATAAGGCCCTGGGTGGAACAGGGATATCTTCCCAATTTTAAAAGATTTATGGAGAGTGGAACAACAGGGTATCTTAGGACAACCATTCCTCCTCTAACACCTTCTGCATGGACATCATTTATGACAGGACTGACACCTGAAAGACATGGTGTCTTTGACTTTTACTATCTTGGAGAGGATTTCAAAATAAAGGTTTCCACAAAGGCAAAGGGTGTTAAATCCATCTGGAGGATACTCTCCGCCAGCAATAAAAAGGTAATAAGTATTGCTGTTCCCATGACATACCCTCCTGAACCTGTTAATGGAATAATGATAGGGGACTTCTTCACCCCGTCGCTTGATTCCCGTTTCACCTATCCACCTGACTTCAAGGAGACCCTTTTGAAGAATATCCCCGATTATAAACTGATTGAGGACTGGAAGTATACAGACAGGGATGAGGACAGGGAGAGGTACAGGGATGCAATATTTGACCTCCTTGATGTCCAGTTCAGGACAACGGTATTTCTCATGGAGAAGTATCCCTGGGACGTGATGATGACAACATTCCTTGCCACAGACCACAGTCAGCATTACTACTGGAAGTTTATGGATGAAAAACACCCTGATTTTGACAGGAGAGGGGCAGTGCGTTTCGGGAGTGTGATTCTTGATGTGTATAAAAAGGTTGATGAGTATCTTGGATACTTTATGGATACGCTCAAGGATACCACAATTGTCTTTATGTCCGACCATGGTGCAGGCCCCTTATATGGAACCGTCTATATGAACAACTTCCTCAGAAGGTATGGGTTTTTGAAGTTGAAATCCAATTTCAGGGTGGGTTGGAAAAGGTTCCTTTATGGGCTTGGCATAACCCCGGAATCAATGGCAAGGACTGCTGCAAGGCTTGGCTTGTCAAAGAAACTTGCAGGTGTGAGCCTTGGTGGCAGGAAGAAACTTGCAAACAGGATTGGCATCACATTTGGGGATGTGGACTGGAGAAAGACATACGCCTATTCATTCGGTTATTACAGCCCCATTTACATCAATTCAAAACTCCGTTCAGAAAATGGGGTATTGAGCAAAAAAGACCACACAAAGGTTGAGGAAGATATTGTTTCACTCTTGAAGGAACTGAAAGACCCATATACAGGTGGACCACTTATAACCAGAATCTGGAGAAGGGAGGAACTCTATCCAGGCCCGATAAATCC
>JAGGTX010000138.1 GCA_021163525.1 Caldifarciminota bacterium | reverse complement strand
CCCTCTTCCAGGTATCAGGAATACAGGGAATGTATAATGAATATGGCAAAGATACCTCAAAGATGGATTGTATTCAAAAAATAGGAGGTAGAAATGGCCATGCTTGAAATAACAATCATACCCCTTGGAACAGGGACAACATCCGCAAGCGAGTTCGTTGCCGGGGCATACAGGATAATCAGGGATTCTGGCCTGAAGTTTGAACTCACTCCCACTTCAACAGTTATTGAGGGAGATATTGAGAGACTATTTGAGATAGCAAGAAGGGTTCATGAGTCACCGTTCAACAAGGGGGTGAAGAGGGTTGTAACGGTTATCAAGATAGACGATAGAAGGGATAAAGAGATAACCATTGAAGGCAAGAAACAATCTGTATTAACGAAGGTTTGAGATGATTTTACTCCTTGTTTTATTCCCATATGAAAGACCTCTTTCAGAGGTTCTTAATGCGATGGGGACAGATGTTCATGGACTTGGTTATGAGAAACTGGAGTGGAGCCTTTATACGAAGGATTACCTCCCCATTGTGAGAAGTTTTATGAAGAACCCCCTTTATGCCTACGAATGGGAGCAGGAGAAGAAGAGAGACTTAAAAACAGGTGTAATAACTGCATATGTATCATGTGCATCAGACCAGGGATATAAAATCAGAGTTCCAGGAGAGAAACCCGACCTGAAAAGGGATATTGAAGAAATCAGGAGGATTTGCGATGAAATAAAGGAGATATACAAACCTGTGGATGAAAAAAAAGTTGAAAGGATTTTATATGCCATCCAGAAAAAATTCACGGACGAGGATTCCACCCAGCCATCTCCAGGGGATATTGGTAAAGAGTTTGGATTCACACCAGACACCACAATAAAAACACCCACGGATACGCTCCTCAAATGGTTCAGGTCTCTAAATATTGGTAAACTTTACTCACTGAACGCATACCTTATCTCCATTGTTTATAATCTTTCAAGAAAACTCTTGAAAAATCCACCTGATACATCATTCATACTTGATACTCCATCTGGCAGGATTTCTGTTGGTGGTCATGGAAACAATATATATGAAGGGAACTACCTTCTGATTATAGACACAGATGGGGATGACATTTATAGATTGAAGGGCGCTGTCCTCCATAAAACAACCCCTGTCCAGGTTATCATAGACCTTGATGGGAATGATACTTATTGTGATAGTGGGTATGTGGGACCAGGTGGAGCTGTTTGCGGAACAGGGATTGTATTTGACCTTGAAGGAAATGATAACTACTTCTCCCATCATATCTCAATTGGAGCAGGGTTCATGGGAACAGGCCTTGTTTTTGATTCAACGGGTAATGACAACTTCAGGGCCGGGATTATGTGCTGCGGGGCAGGTTTCATGGGAACAGGAATCCTCTATGACAGGTCAGGGAGTGACATCTATTCTGGATTCCTCTTCTCTGAAGGGTTTGCAGGTGTCTATGGAGAGGGTGTGCTTTACGATGGAGAGGGTAACGATGTTTATTATGCTGGTGGGTTCTATCTACATAAACCCCTGCTTCCAGAAACCTACCAATCACTTTCCCAGGGATTCAGTATTGGTGAAAGACCTGACTTTGGCGGTGGTATTGGACTATTATACGATGTTTCTGGTAATGACTCTTACTATGCTGGAACCTATGCTCAGGGGACATCCTACTGGTTCTCCGCTGGATTCCTCTTTGATGACTCTGGTGAAGACTATTACAATGCAACAGAGTATGCACAGGGAGCCGGCATCCATCTATCATTCGGTTATCTTCACGACCTTGCAGGTAATGACCACTATTTCTCAAGGCATGGGCCATCACAGGGTGAAGGTCACGACTTTGCAGTGGGTATCCTGATAGACAGTGCAGGATATGACTGGTATACCGTGTCTGGAGGTCTGGGAATCGGGCTCACCAACTCAATAGGGATTTTCATTGATGGGGAGGGGAATGATGTTTACAACATAACAGAAAAAAGAGGAGGAACTCACTTCGGAATAGGTGATGTGAATAAAGCAAGGGGGTTTACAGGGATTGGAATTTTCCTTGACCTTGGGGGTAAAGATATTTATCCATCTGAAAGATATGGGGACGATAGAACATGGGCAAGGAGTATCTATGGCATGGGAATGGACAGAAACAGTCAGGAGGTTGTTGCAGAATATGAGCAACTACCTGTTCCAGAACTATCAAAAATGGATATCAGGGAGTTATTTGAACTTGCATCAGAATGGGGTGTTGGTGAAAATAAAGACAGGGTGAGAAAGGCAAGGGACGAACTTGCAAGGAGGGGGAAGGAGAGCCTTGAATACATATTCAGGGAAAAGATCGGGACAAAAAGTGGCCTTGAAATGAGGGCTATAAGGGCTGTGCTAAAGGAAAACAGGGCAAAGGCAAGGGACTACCTCTTAAAGGCATTGAAGGATACATCATGGATAGTGAGAAGGAATGCATGCAGTTTTATTGCGGATATAAAACTGGATGATGCAGAGGACAGTCTCATCAAGTTTATGGAAAGACCTGAGAACAGAAAAATTATAAGGAGTTTCATCTACGCACTTGGGAAACTGAAATCAGAGATGGCAAGGGAAAAGATTGAAAAGTATCTTGGGGAAGAAAAAGAGGATGTGCGAATAACATCCATTGAAGCACTGAAAAACATTGGTGATACCCTATCAATACCATCCCTGATTCCACTTTTGAATGATAGATTCACCACTGTCCGTTCTGCATGTGTTGATGCACTTTACAAATTTGGGGCAGATATCACAGGATGGGTGGAGAGTAAATGGAGGGACTATCCACTCATCCTTTATGTTGGTGGAAAGGTTGCAGGGGAAAACACAGGTGAAAAGACTGACAGGATAAAGAATATCCTTTTCACAGCACTGGACAGCAAGGATGATTATACAAGATACATGGCAGTCCTGGGACTCTCAGAGATAAAGGACAGTGCAGTGAAGACCGCATTCCAGTTAAGGGTATGGAAGGAGAAACAACCAGTCATTAGGGATGTAATGAAAAGATACCTTGGATTATGAGAGAAACTGAAAGAATCCTTGTTGAGGTCCTTAAACTGCTGGCAGAAACTGTTGATGCAAAGGATCATTATACGAAAGGCCATTCAGAAAGGGTGAGGGGGTATGCGACAGTTATTGGCCAGAAGCTTGGTTTAAGTGAAAAAGAAGTAAAGTTATTAGCAATCAGTGCTGAATTACACGATATTGGAAAGGCAAAGGTCATGGATGAGATTCTTAAGAAGCCTTCACATCTGAACCATGAAGAAACACTTGAGATATACAGACACCCAATATATTCGTTTGAGATTACAAAGGACCTGCCAGGGTTTGAAGAGGTGGCTAATATATTACTTTACCATCACGAATACTTTAATGGGAGTGGTTATCCATTTGGTCTTTCAGGGGAGAAAATTCCCATGCTCTCACGAATAATTACTGTGGCAGATGTCTTTGATGCAATGACATCAAAAAGGGTTTATAGAAAGAGAAGATATTCGGATAAAGAGGCGCTTAATTACTTGAAAAATAACAGTGGAAAATTGTTTGACCCAGATGTTGTTAAGGCATTTCTTTCTGCTTACGAAGAAGGACTTATTTTCATGGAAAGGGGAAATTATTATTATAACCATAACATTTATCCACGGGCATTAAAGCATTATAGAGAGGCATTAAAAGCAATGAAAGATGAAAAAATGATTTATGAGGTGAAAATGAGAATAGCAGAGATATACAACAGGCAAAGAAATTTTGACACAGCCATAAAAATCCTCAGGGATGGACTTAAAAGTAATAATCCATATCTTGGTATTTACTACCTTGAGCTTTCAAATACCTATTATTACATGGATGAGTTAAACAAGATGAAAAAATATGTGGAAAAAGCACTCAAGGAAAACCTGTCTTTCACACAAAAGATCAGGGCAATGAGACACCTCATAATATACCATCACAGGAAGGGAAATCCTGAGAAATCACTTGAGCTGTACAGGAAAATTGAGCTCATGATAGACAGATACTACAAAGAACTAAGGAAAGAAAAAATCAATATATACGATATTCCAGAGCAAATTAACATAAGAACCAATATTGACATTGAGAAGTCAAGGCTATACGACATTGTAGGAAGGGTAATGAGAGACCTGGGTTTTCTGAACGAAGGAATTAATTTTTTTGAAAAAAGTATAGAAATAAAAACTTTATTGGGAGATTTTATTGGTAAATCTATAAGTCTGAGTGGCCTTGGTGAAACCTATTTATTAATGGAAGATTATGAAACTGCATATGCTGTTACCCTGGAATCCCTTTCCCTGTCAAAAATGATAAATAATAATCTGGGTATTTACCTTTCACATCTTAAACTCCTGGAGATTGCATCCCTGATGGGTGACTTCAAAACCGCAGAAAAACATCTTAAATTCCTCACTATGTATAGGAAAAAAGTTTTTATGCCCGATGGAGAACAGAGATTCAATCTATCAAAGGGGATATATTTTTTCTCAAAGGGTGATTATAGAAAAGCTGAAACGCTGCTTAAACTCGTTGAAAAGGAATCAAAAAATAAATATAGAAAAAGCCTTGCAAGATTATACATTGCAAGGATATATAAAAATAAAGGGGATAAGAAAAATGCAGAAAAATACTACAAGGAATGTATCAAAATGCTTAAACACTTCCGTATGGAGTGCCTTCTAAAATCCATAGAAGAAGAACTCAAAAATGTATAGGGACTAAAACCCTATTCCTATATAAACCCTTCCATTGTAGAACCACTCGTTGTCATCCTCTTTCCCGAATTTGTCCCTGTCTGCATCTGTCAGATACATGACACCACCAGAAACACCCAGGAAGAACCTGCCCATCCTGTAAATCAAACCCAGATTTCCCCCAACACCAGGGCAATAACCTTTAACATCTGTGGTATCAATCTGGTTTGGTGGTGTGAATGTGATAATCTGAACACAT
>JAGGTX010000163.1 GCA_021163525.1 Caldifarciminota bacterium | reverse complement strand
TAGTAAAGACTGCCATGGAGACCACCCTTATCCGAATATCAGGAACATTCAGGTGGGGTCTTGCAACCTTTTACCAGAAGAAAAGGGCTAATACTTCTCGCTATTATCTAGCATGGTACAAAAAATCCGGGGATTATTACTCAATTCGACCAGAACTCCAGTGGGAATTTGATTTGACAACCTATGCAAAAGATCAGTGTTTCGTAAGGGTTCCCATATCCAATGCCCAGGGACAGAACCAATCCCATATAAACCTGATAAAGCAGTTGCTTGACAGCCAGATAAACAATTATAATGACAAGAACGAAATGAGGGCGGATGGTAAAACACCCATTGCACCTGCATTGAGGGGTGCACGATACTGGTACAAGGATTTTCTCTGGAATGACAATGCAAGATGGTGCAGAAACTACAATATTGTTCTTCTGACTGATGGAGAGCCAACATATGGTATAGACACTTTAACCTATGACCATGGAGAAAATGCAGAGCTGTCAAGTTATGATGGTTCAAGCCCTTTATGGATGAGAAGGCAGTGTTACTGGGAGGCAGAATCCCTCCAGCATGTCCATATTCCAGCCCAGGGAGCCCATCCTGAACAGGATGTTGCAATCAATGTCTATGTGGTTGGTATAGGGATGGCTGGTTCAGCCACACTTGACAGTATTGCATATTATGGTGGAACTGATTCAGCACTCTTTGCTGGAAGCCCTGAAGAGGTTGCAGATGCACTTGAGCAAATTTTCATGATGATTCTCCAGAGGGCCTATGCCTTTTCATCTGCACAGGTTACATCTGTTGAAGAGGAATTCCTGTCCACTCAATATGAGAACAGGATTTACCTTGCAAGTTTTGTCCCGAGTAATAAAAGTATCTGGGATGGGCATCTGTATGCACTCAGATTAGCCGCCTCTTCCTTCAGCCTTGACTCCATACCAGATTCGCTTCTTATCTGGGATGCTGGGGAGAAACTCAGGACTCACACCGCTGTTTCAAGGAATATCTATGGAGTGAAGAATGGAGCACTTCTTTCCTTTAATACCTCCAATTTTGACTCCTCAGACCTTGATGTGGATTCACAAGGTGCAGTTGATACCATAATAAATTTTGTCAGGTCTGGAAACCGTGTAATGACATCCTCAAGCAAAGGTGTTCTGGGTGATATTTTCCACTCAACACCCTTGAAAATCCATGTTCCCAATACATTTTACGAAGATGATGACTTCTGGAAGTTCAGGGTTCATATGAGGGAAACCCGTCCCTTCTTCATTATTGCGGGAGCGAATGATGGGATGATACACTGCTTCAATGATTCTACAGGCAGAGAAATGTGGGCAGTTATTCCCAATAACCTCCTGCCAAAACTGAAAAATCTCCTCACCTCCCATGATTACTATGTGGATGCCAGTCCCATGGGTGCAGATATATGGTTCCCATCTGCCCAACTTGATACATTCAAGGATTGGACAGAGTGGAAGACCGTTGTAATGATTGGCCAGAGGGGAGGGGGAAGGGCTTATACAGCACTTGATGTAACAGACCCATACTCCCCCCACCTGCTCTTTGAGGTGAATCATGATTCCCTTGCATATACCTGGAGTGACCCTGTAATGTACAAAATACAGAGGTTATGCAAGATTTCCTCCTCGGATACGGTTGAAAGGTTCTTTGCCTTCTTTGGAGGGGGGTATTGGCCTGATACTCTATGGAATAACCTCCAGGACCCGGGGGATATACCCGGTAATCATATATTTGCCATGGACATCTTTGAATTCTCACAGGGTGATACAGATGAATATGTTATGATACCACCGTCTGGAACCTTTGAAATGAAATGGCCATTCCCGGCACAGGCAACAGTCTTTAACAAAGACCCCGATAATAACAATTTCTATGACTATATTTACATTGGTGATATGTATGGGCAGGTATGGAAGGTTGATATGACCGACCCCAATTACCATAACTGGAAGGCGAGAATCATATTTAAGGCACCTGAACCAGATAATGGTAGTGATTATGATAACTGGCAACCCATATTCTATCCAATAACTGTGTATGTAAAGAACAATATCAGATGGCTGCTCTTTGGAACGGGTGACAGGGCAAATCCGTTCAGGGAGGGAACAGAGAACAGGTTCTATGCTGTTATAGACACCACACCTTCATCTGGTTCCTACATCACCGAATCTCAATTAAAGAGGGTTTCAAATGGCGGGGTTCTCCAGCCCACAGAAATAATGCATCCATACAGAGGATGGTATGTTGTTTTTGATGATTATTCAGGTGACCATGATGGTGAAAAGGTTGTAACCTATGCCACTGTGTTTATTGATACAATCATGTTCATGACTTTTACACCAACTCAAGTAGCCACGGATGATTCCTGTGCAATTTCCATGGGTACTGCAAGGCTCTATAAATATCTTGTTAATAGTGGATGGACTTATGCACAACCCTGGGAAGACATTGGTGGAGGTATTCCACAGGCACCCAGATTCAACTTCAGCATGGATGGAGAGGGGCTTGAAGTTATACAGACATCGGATTCCCTTATTGTGAAGCAAACCCAATCCCTTGGTTCACTGAAGAAGATCCTATGGTGGAAAGAATATTAAGATTAGCCATAATCCTCATACTTGTTCTCTCTGGTTGTAAATCCAGAGGACAGGGGTCTTCAGGAGCATCCAGGAGTGCCTCCGGTTTCCTCAGCCCGGAGGCACCCACCTCTTCAACCCCTATAAAAACCTTTTACAGGGCACCAAGGGGCTCAAAGATAATCTGGTATGTGAATGGGGTTGAAGTTGCAGATGATGTCACCACCCTTGATACATCTTTATTCAAAGGAGGGGACACAGTTACTGCGGTGGTTGAACTCCCTAATGGGTCAAAAAAAGAGATTGGAAAGGTGGTTGTTTCAAAATCAATACCAACGATCCACTCCCTTCTGATATCTCCACAACGACCCTTACATGGACAGGATGTGGGTGTTGTTTATGAGGCAAGTGACCCTGATGGTGATAAGGTAACCCTTGATATTGATTGGTACATCAATGGAAAGAAGGTTTATACAGGGGATAAACTTCCTGGTGATATGATAAAACCTGGTGATGTAATCACATGTAAGGCAAGGCCCTTTGATGGTAGTTTGTATGGTTCCTACCGTGCATCAATGAATTCAGCAGTGGTTCAAAACACCCCACCAAAATTTGTCTCAAAACCAGGTAGATTTGATGGTAAGGTTTTCAAGATGCCAATTGTTGTCCATGACCCTGATGGGGATTCTGTAAGTATAAAAATCCTTAAAGCCCCTTCTGGCTCAGTTGTAAGGAACGATACCTTTTTCTTTGAGTACAAAGGAGATACAGCCGCCGCATTCCCTGTTGTGATAGAGGCGAGGGATAGCTGGGGAGGGGTTGCAAAGATGAACTTTGCCATAAAGGTGAAAAAGAAAAAGACTGAATGACCCTTTTAATAATTTCAACAATTTCCCTTCACCCTTCTTCCTTCAAGGGATATTTCAGGAAGGGTGAGGAGTATTATTTATACATAATGATGGAGAATCCCGGTAAGGATACCGTTGTAATAAAAAATATTAATTCATCCTGTTCTTGCCTCCGTATAAAAAATATAACCAGAAAGATACCACCAAAAAGTAAGACGATTATCACCCTGCGGTTTTACTTTTATTCGGTTTTCAGGGATACAGTTGTCAAGTATCTTTTCATAAAAATAGAAAAAAAGATTTTTACATTCAAAATGGTTGCAATAAATACTACCAGTTATTCCATCTTTGCTATGATTTACAGAGACAAACTATTCATAAAGAATAGAACCAGCAAAAATCTGGATGTGGTTCTGGAAGGATTTCCTCCCATTTTAGAAAAGAAGAGATTTGAATTGCAAGGAAAGGAGATTAAGGTTATTAAAATAAATAAAAAGGAATCAAATGATTACAAGAATTTCAGTTTAATTTTCTGTGTAAACGATAAAAATTACTGCATCAATCCCATTGTTAAGCGCAATAGCTCAGTGCTGAATGCAGGGTGCAAATTGAAAAATGCAAAATAGAAGCGATTTACGGCTATTAGGGTCTGGAGCAAAATAACTTTGCAATCTTCATTTTCTATTGCCATAAGGCTCAGTTGCCAATAAGCGCATTGACTCAATAAAGAATTGAATGTTTCTATATTGACATCAATTGATTGGGTGATAGATTATTTTTAAGAAAACGAAGGGAGGAGATATGAAAAAGGCAAAGGTTGCTGTTCTCAGGACAAAACCTGAGAGTGTGATTGATGATTACATAAGGCTATGTGAACTTGCTGATATAAGAAAACACCTTAATCCCGAAAAGACAACCATTATTAAGGACAACATATCCTGGCACTACCTCTATCCCGGTTCAAACACAACACCATGGCAGATGGAAGGAGTTATCCTTGCACTGAAAAGGAATGGATTCAATGACATTGTTGATGTCCATAACAACACAGTGGTTACAAATCCATACAAAGGAAGGAAATTGAACAAGTTTGACAGGGTTCTTGAGAAGTACAACATCCCGGAACTTTACAACTTCAAAAAAGAGGATATGAAATGGGTCAGGTATGAACCCAGGCATAAAACCCTTGCACTCCACAAGGTCTTCCCTGAAGGGATCTACCTTCCTGACTTCTTCTTTGACAAAAATATAGTCCATCTTCCCGCTGTAAAGACACATTCTTATACCACATACACAGGTGCAGTGAAGAATGCCTGTGGAGGACTCCTGAACGCAAGGAGGCACTATACCCACACATGGAT
>JAGGTX010000192.1 GCA_021163525.1 Caldifarciminota bacterium | reverse complement strand
TATATAAAGAGAAAATGTTTTATAGTCAGGAAGAGATACTTGAGACAATCAAAATGTCCGAACTGGAACATTTTGATGTTCGGACTGTTACTCTTGGAATATCCCTTCGGGACTGCACATCAAGGGAACCGAAGGAGTTTATGGACAACATCTATAAGAAGATAACACAATCAGCAAAAAACCTTGTGAAGACGGCAAGGGAGATTGAACAGGAGTTTGGCATCAAGATAGTTAATAAGAGACTTGCTGTCACACCAATTGCAATTGTTTCTGAGTTCTCCAGAGAGGAAGACTATATTGAGATTGCAAAGACCCTGGACAGGGCTGCCAGGGAGGTTGGTGTAGATTTTCTGGGTGGGTTCTCGGCACTTGTAGAAAAAGGATTTACAAAAGGTGATTATACATTAATAAATTCAATACCCCTTGCCATTGCCAGAACAAAACGCGTTAATTCCTCTGTAAATGTTGCATCTACAAAGGCAGGAATAAACATGGATGCTGTTAAGATGCTTGGTGAGACAATCCTGAAACTTGCTTATGAAACAAGGGATGAGGACTCAATCGGATGTGCAAAGTTTGTGGTTTTTGCAAATGCTGTCCAGGACAATCCCTTCATGGCTGGAGCATTCCACGGTGTTGGAGAGCCAGAACTCGTTATCAATGTTGGTATCAGTGGACCAGGTGTGGTTCTTGATGTGGTTAAGAAACACAGGGATAAAGACCTGGGAACACTATCAGATATAATAAAGAGGACTGCCTTCAAGATAACCCGTGTGGGAGAACTGGTTGGTAGAACTGTGGCAACAAGGCTTGGCATACCTTTCGGTATTGTTGACCTATCACTTGCTCCAACACCCGCACCAGGGGACAGCGTGGCTGACATCCTTGAGGCAATGGGGCTTGAAAGAACAGGAGCACCAGGAACAACAGCAGCACTGGCACTTCTCACAGATGCCGTTAAAAAGGGCGGGGCAATGGCCACCTCCTATGTGGGAGGACTTTCCGGTGCATTTATACCTGTTTCAGAGGACGCAGGTATGGTGAGGGCTGCAATGGATGGCGCACTCACACTTGAAAAACTTGAGGCAATGACATCCGTCTGTTCAGTGGGTCTTGATATGGTTATTGTTCCTGGTGATACACCAGCAGAGACCATATCAGCCATAATCGCCGATGAGATTGCAATAGGGGTTATAAATTCAAAAACAACCGGTGTAAGGATCATTCCTGCCTATGGAAAGAAGCCAGGAGACATCGTTTCCTATGGAGGACTATTAGGAGAATCTGTGGTTATGCCCGTTAACACATTCCGCGCAACAGATTTCATTTTGAGAGGAGGGAGAATCCCTGCCCCTGTTCAGGGAATGAATAACTGAACTTGACATATCTGAAACATGTGTAAAAATTATTATAAAAAACAAGGAGGTGGAAATGGAGGATAAAAGAACCGTTGTATTGAGTGCCCTTTTTGTTGCACTTGTTGCTGTTTTTGCTTTTGGAATTGGCCTTATAACAGCAAGCAGTTTCAATGTTACAGCTAAGGCAAGTGCTGCAGAAATAAAACCCATCCCACAGGCAAAGGTGGATTATGCAAACCCCTTTGTTCAGGTTGTGAAGAATGCAAGGAAGGGTGTGGTATCCATTAAGGGTGAAAGAACCGACTATATAAATGTGTGGTCTCCATGGGATGACCTTTTCAATGACCCATTCTTCAGGAAGTTCTTTGGTGGACCTCCATCACAACCAAGGAAAAGACCCCTTAAAAGGTCATGGCTTGGTTCTGGATTCATTGTGAACATTGATGGAGAAAACTATGTGCTTACAAACAACCATGTGGTTGAGGGTGCGCAGAAACTCACAATCACACTTGACAATGGAGAAACCATAGCGGACAGGTATGTTGAACTTGTGGGAAGAGACCCAACAACAGATGTGGCAGTTTTAAGGATAAACAAAAAGGAAGATTTCCCAGCACTGCCTGTAGGTAATTCTGACGACCTTCAGGTGGGTGAATGGGTTATTGCCATAGGAAGTCCCTTTGGATTAAGGGGAACAGTAACGGCTGGTGTGGTGAGTGCAAAAGGAAGGTCTGATATTCCATTGAGAGAGGGATTGATTGTTGAAGACTTTATTCAGACAGATGCAGCAATCAATCCCGGGAATTCTGGTGGTCCATTGCTCAATATAAAAGGGGAGGTAGTTGGTATAAATACAGCCATTGTGAGCAACACAAACATAGGAATAGGTTTTGCAATTCCAATAAACCTTGCAATGGATGTTGCAAAGTCTTTAATAAAAACTGGAACAGTGGCAAGGGGTTATCTCGGTATCATCCCCCAGGAACTCACTGATGATGTGAAAGAGGCATTAAGAATGAAGAAAAATCAGTCAGGTGTTGTTGTGGCATATGTTGAAAATGATAGTCCTGCTGAAAAGGGTGGGCTCAAACCAGGTGATGTGATAATTAAGTTTAATGGGAAGGATGTAACAAATGTTACCCAATTCAGAATAATGGTGGCAACAACCCCCCCTGGTAAGAAGGTGAAGGTGGTTGTTATCCGAGATGGCAAAAGGAAAACACTTGAGATAAAACTTGGGGAGAGGCCTGAGCTTGCAAAGATGAAAAAGAGCGAAAAAGAGAAGGTGGTTGAAGGGGAAGAAGAGTGGCTTGGAATGAAGGTGGAATCAATCACACCATCCGTGCTTGAATCACTGGGCATAAAGGAGAAAGAATCTGGGGTTATTGTAACAGAGGTAAGTGATGATTCTCCTGCCTTTGAAAAGGGAATAGAGCCGGGTGACATAATAAAAAAGGTTGAAAATATTGAAATCCATGATATAACAGACTTTAGAAAGGCAAAAAAGAAGTATGGGAAGAGCAGAAAACCCGTTATCTTCCAGGTCAAGAAGCCTAACGGCGTGTGGAAACTTGTAGCCATAAAAGGAGGCTAATGCCAAGATTTAACGATGAGACACTCTCAATCTACATGAAGGAAATACAGAAATACCCTCTTCTCACAGAGGAGGAGGAGAAGGAACTTGCCCGTCGTGCAAGGGAGGGGGATAAAGAGGCAAGGGATAAACTCGTTCAATCAAACCTGAGGTTTGTGGTGAGCGTTGCCAAGGCATATCAGAACCTTGGCACCCCCCTCTCTGACCTCATAAATGAGGGAAATCTTGGGCTTGTTAAGGCGGCGGAAAGATACGATGAAAGGAAGG
>JAGGTX010000096.1 GCA_021163525.1 Caldifarciminota bacterium | reverse complement strand
GAGGATTTGTCTATATGGATAATCTATCCATAAAAAACTCCTTCAAACTAATTGAATCCCTGATTGATTATGCAAAAAACCATGGATTCAGGCACATTGAAATGACACTCCCTCCCCTTATCTACCTACAGAGGCCAAACAACTACCTTGATTTTGTGATGATGAAAAAGGGATTTAAATACAGGAAAAGGGAACTCACTGCATATATCCCCATTACAGATGACCCATTCTCCCTGTTCAAGCAAGAGGCAAGAACAGCAACAAGGAAAGCAATGAAGGAAGGTTTGACAGTTGAATTTAGTGATGACTTCGCATCATTTTATGAGATACTCAAAAAGAACCTCAGGATGAGGCACAATGTTAAACCAACCCACACACTTGACGAGTTATTAAAATTAAAATTCCTCTTCCCGGATAGAATATGGCTGAATGCCGTTTATCATAAAGATAGAATGATAGCGGGAACCGTGATATTTGAAACAAATCAGAGGGTTGCACTTGCCTTTTACATATCCCATGATGATAACTTTCAGGAGTACAGACCAGTGAATTTTCTGTTCTATGACACATTAAAAAAATGCAGAGAAAAGGAATTCCAGTACCTTGACCTTGGAACATTCACACTGAACATGGAACCAAATATGGGGCTTGGAAGGTTCAAGGAGAGTCTGGGTGCAAGAGGGCTCTTCAGGGATACACTCTATATAGACCTCTGATGGGTAAGGTAAGAAGACTTTTCAAACATACAGCAGTATACAGCATTGGTTTATTCCTGAAAAAGGCCATTGGATTTTTTCTCATTCCTATATACACAAGGGTTCTTCCTCCACAAGAATACGGGACACTTGCACTTTCATATTTATTTGTCTCGTTCTCACTTTTATTTTCTGCACTTGGCCTGAATACAGCATTCTTCAAGTGGTTCACCAGTGAAGGCAGGGAAAAGGATGCTGCCAGCACCCTGTTGTGGTTCAAGATATTCATCATCTCTCCTGTGCTTTTATTTTTTATGATATTTTCTAAACCAATCTCACTTCTGGTTTTCAGAAAATCCCTTCCAGAACTCATTATCCTGTCCATTCTCATTGTCCTAACAGAAAACATAGCAACTTTCTTTACCCTTATCCTCAGGGCCGAGGAAAAATCACTTGCATATGTTCTGGTGAATACAGTGAGATTCCTTCTGAATATGGGGCTCAACATCTTGTTTGTTGTTGTTTATAAACTTGGTGTGAAAGGGATATTACTTGGTGACCTTATTTCCCTTGTATTCCTCATAATCCTTGCATTACCATTTGTGCTCAAACATTTTGCCTGGACTTTTGATAGGGAGCTATTGAAAAAAATGTTTGGATATGGACTTCCACTTCTCCCACTAACCCTCATTATGCTCCTTCTGGAACTCTCGGACAGATACCTGATAAACATCTTCAAGGGCACAGGTGAAGCAGGGATATACACACTTGGTTATCAATTTGGAACAATACTACAACTCTTCATACTTGGATTCAGGTTTGCCTGGGAACCTTTCTTCTTCAAAAATCCTGAGGAGAAGGAACTATTCAGCAGGGCAGGACTCCTTTTCTTGAGGATTGGGCTCTTCATGTGGACAGGGCTTGTATTCCTTCTTCCTGAAATCTTTAAAACCTTTGTCTCCCCTGCTTACCACGCATCAATGGCTGTAGTTTCTGTTGTTGCAGCAGGATACATCTTCTTTGGGCTCCATGAGGTTTTCTCCGCTCCTTTTTTTATACATTCAAGAACAAAACTCCTGATACCCATTGCAGGTGTGTCATTCCTGCTCAACTTCCTGTTGAACCTGTACTTCATCCCAAGATGGGGTGGAATGGGTGCTGCCTTCACAACACTCCTGTCCTACTTTGTCCTTGCCATTCTATCTTACATCTATGCACAGAAAATTATGAGGGTTCCACACAAACTCACTGCAATCACAATAGATATGCTCATCACATTCCTGATTTATCTACTTCTAAAGGATACAGGAATCATTATAAGGCTTCTCGCCATAATTATCGTATCAATATATCTGTATTTAAGGTCATTCAAAATGAATCTGAAGTTGAGGGAGAGGTAAGATGCACTGTGAAAATTTTCTCAATAAAACCCTTTTTTTAAAAAAACACTTGACTAAAGACTGTATTTATATATCATATAAAAAAATCAGAAAGGAGGTGTGTATATGAAGAAACTCATGATGGTGTTCCTGGCACTTGGTTTACTAGCAGGATGCACCAGGTATGCGTCCAAGGAGCAACTTGATGAACTGAATTCAAAGAAGCAGGAGGTGGCCACATTGAAGACAGAGATAACCCAGACACAGGAAAAGAAGGCGACCCTTGAGGCACAGAGAGATGCACTGAAGGCTGAGATTGATAAGCTGGAAGCGAAAATCCAGGAACTGGAAGCAAAGCTAAAGTAAGGAGGGAGAGATGAAAAGATTTGTACTAATAGTTCTTGCCCTTCTTCTGGTGGTTTCCTTTGGCCTGAATGCACAGGAAGAGAACAAGAAACTGAAACCCGATGAGGCAGAGCAACTGATTCAGCAGTACACACAGCAGGCCGAGCAACTTAAAACACAACTTGACCAGGAGAAGGCAGCAGCAGAAAAACTTCAGGCAGAAGTTGATTCTCTCAAAAATGTTATTGATGAATTGAATGCAAAGATTGCCGAACTTGAAAAGAAGGTAGAAGAACAGAGTTATTATATTGTTAAGCCTGGTGACTGGCTTTCCAAACTTGCAGAGTATCCAGATGTCTACGGACATGGGAACTATGCAAGATGGAGAGACATCTATAAAGCAAACAAGGATTTAATTCAGAATCCCGACCTTATACTACCAGGTTGGAAACTGAAGATTCCCCGTCCATAAGAAGTGAAGGAGCAGAAAAATACAGAGGCAGCCCCTGGAATTCTCCAGTGGGCTGTCTATTTTTAAGATGAAGGGTAAAAAAGAGGAATACAAGAGGGAAATAATCACGCATAGCATCTTCACCCTGCTTGGCAAGGAGGACGAGAATATACCTGTGCTTGAAAGAAACCTTGGGGTCAGGATCTTCTCAAGGGGAGAAAGAATAGTGCTTAAAGGGGCAAAGGAGGATGTTGAAGAGGCAGGGAGAAAACTTGAGAAACTCCTGAAAGAGATTGCGGGGAGGGAATACATATCAAAGGAAGAGATAAACTTCCTCCTTTCAGAAAACAGGAAGATAACGGGGGAGGGTATTGTCCTGCCAAGAAAGGTGATAAGACCACGAACAGGTAATCAGGCATACTACCTTGAAATGATTGAGAAGAACTCTGTTGTATTTGCAATTGGACCTGCGGGGACTGGAAAGACATACCTTGCTGTCGCAGCTGCAGTTTCATATCTTTTGAGGAAGAGGGTTTCAAGGATAGTTTTAACCAGACCAGCTGTTGAAGCAGGGGAAAGTCTTGGATTCCTTCCCGGGGGATTTATTGAAAAGGTTGACCCATACCTGCGTCCACTTTACGATGCGCTCTATGATATGCTCCCTGCTGACAGGGTAAAACGCTATATAGACAATGGGACCATAGAGATAGCACCTCTTGCATTTATGAGGGGAAGAACCCTTAATGATGCATTCGTAATACTTGATGAGGCACAGAATACAACACATATACAGATGAAGATGATGCTCACGAGGATAGGTGAAAACTCCCGACTTGTAGTTACAGGAGATATAACACAGGTTGACCTGCCTGAAACATCCTTCTCCGGACTGATTGAAATTCAGGAAATCCTGAAGGATATTGATGGTGTGGTCTTTGTATACCTCTCCAACAAAGATGTGGTCAGGAATAACCTGGTAAGAAAAATAGTGAAGGCATATGAAGAATACGAAAAGGATAGATAAAGAGCGTTCAATCTTCATTATCCTGCTTTTTCTGATACTGGATCTGTTCTTCCCACTCAGATTCAGTCGTATATCATTAAAACTCGGGGATATTGCCAAATACGATGTTGTTGCCCCATTCTCATTCCCTGTACTCAAAGACAGGGAAACCCTCGAAAAGGAGAGAACATCAGCTGCCCTGTCCATTGCACCTGTTTTACGAAAGGTTGATGTATCAGAGGAGAACAAAAAGTTATTAAAAAGGATTTCCAGAAAATACCCTTTCCTGAAAAAACCAATCCTCTATGTCTGGGAAAAGGGGATTGTTTTTGATAAATCCTCACTTCCAGAAAGCAAGAACTCACAGTATGAAATAATCTCTTCCAGAGGTTCTTCAATCCTGCCAATAAACAAATTTTTCTCCTACAATGAGGCTGTGAATTACATCAGGGCTAAGTGCATGGAGAGATACAGGGATACCCTTATTTGTAGTAAAGTAATTAAAGAGGTTGAACCTCTGCTCCAACCCAATCTCCTCCTTGACATCACTGAGACCCAGAAAAGGAGAGAAGCGGCACGCAACAGGGTTCCTGAAGAGATAGGTTATGTAAAAAAGGGTGAAATAATAATACGTTCCCATGACATAGTTGATGAAAAAACACTCCAGAAACTCCGCTCTCTCCAGTATGCTGAAAATAATCTTTACAGAATCCAGAGGTTCCGTCTTTTCTTCAAGGCCCAAATTCTCCTTCTATTACTATCAAT
The DNA here is from genome assembly GCA_021163525.1 of Caldifarciminota bacterium. Classification (GTDB taxonomy): domain Bacteria; phylum Hydrothermota; class UBA3072; order UBA3072; family B12-G15; genus B12-G15. The sequence continues at coordinate 3,839 of JAGGTX010000096.1, read as the reverse complement.
TCTACTTGTTCTTTTGATAGATGAATTGTGGAGGAACACATATCCATTGTCAAAAAAGAGAAATGTTATCCTTTTACTCACCTTCATATTTCTGCTTTTCTTCAGGTTTGTGAGGTTTATAGACCTGGTGTATTTGTTCCCCCTTGCAGCAGCATCAATGGTGCTTTCAATGGAAGGTGGAATCCCCATTGGTATTTTCTATAGTATTTTCCTGGTCGGGGTAATAAATGTATACAATCCTCTTGAAAATGTTTACACGCTACCACTTCTCATAAGCGGGATATACGGTGCTGTGATTTCAAGGAGGTTGAGAAGCATGAATGAACTGATAAAGATAGGTGGATTTATAAGCATACTGACAATGTTTTTCACCCTTGGTAATGAAATCCTTACAGGGACAAAGACATTAAAACTTATTTACCACATTGCAAGTGCCTTTGCAAACGGAGGAATCTCGGTTGTCGTCCTTGTTGGTTTGCTGGTGCTATTTGAGAGAATTTTTCACATATCCACAAATTTTACCTATCTTGAATTGTCAAACCTTAACCATCCACTTTTAAGGGCCCTCTCAATAAAGGCACCTGGGACCTACCACCACAGTATTATGGTGGGAAACCTTGGGGAAGCAGCAGCAGAGGCAATTGGTGCAAATGATGTCCTTGCAAGGGTGGGTGGTTACTTCCACGATATTGGCAAGATGGAGAGGCCTGAATACTTTATTGAGAACCAGGAAGGTAGTTTCAACCCTCATGACGGGCTCCCTCCAAAGCTATCCGTTGCCATCTTGAAGTCTCATGTATCTGAAGGCGTTGAACTTGGAAAAAAACACCGCCTGCCTGAACCTATTATTAAAATAATACTTGAACACCATGGAACATCACTTATCAAGCCCTTCTTTGAAAAGGCAAAAGACATATATGATACTGTTAAAGAAGATGACTTCAGGTATGATGGACCTGTTCCATCTTCAAAGGAATCAGCCATCATAATGCTTGCAGATTCTGTTGAGGCTGCTATTAAAAGTGTTGAAACTTCTTGTGAGGATGAGATAAGGAAGGTTGTTGAGAAGATCTTTGAAATAAAAATGAAGGAGAATCAACTTGACAATGCAGGGCTTTCAATCACTGAACTGAAAACAATTATGGATGTCTTTGTGAAGAGACTCAAGGCTGCAAGGCATAAAAGGGCGAGTTATCCAAGGGTGGAGTTGAAGTGATGAAGAAAATCTACCTTAATGTTCTCCCTGAATATAAAGAGGAACTGGAAAAGAAGGCAAAGGAGGTTATAAAAGGTGAAGGGCTTGATGGAGAGATAAGCATCACGATTGTGGATGATACCTTCATGGAGAAACTTAACCTTGAATATAGGGGAAAAAGGGGAACAACTGATGTTATTGCATTTCCATTCAAAGAGGGAAAGGACAGTGAATATTCTGGGGAGCTCCTGGGTGACATCTATATATCCATTGAGCAGGCCTCAAGACAAAAGGTAGGTTCTTTGCTTGATGAATTGAAATTGCTTGTTGTTCACGGCCTTCTCCACCTTGCAGGATACAATGATACAACAGAAGAGGAGAGAAAAATCATGAGGAAAAAGGAGGCGGAGTATCTGTGATTATTCCTCTGGTTTCCATTGTGATACTCCTCTTCTTTTCATTTCTCTATTCATCCTCTGAAACCGCCTATTTTTCTCTCCATCCGTACAAACTTATTTATTACAGGACAAGGGGAAGGATATTCAGTAGACTTCTCCAGTCCCCAAGAAGACTTCTGATAACAATCCTTCTTGCAAATACAACCGTTAATGTGATTATATCTGCATTATCAGAAAGGATTCTCAAGGAAAGGCTATCCTCCTTCATTATCACTCTCTTAACAACCTATATCCTACTCCTTTTTGGTGAATATATTCCCAAGGTCTTTGCAATCAACAAAAAGGAACGAATTATAAAACTCTTCACCCCACCCATGTATCTAACTTATACAATTGCATATCCCTTCTCCTTCCTGTTCAGTTCACTCCTTAAGTTTGTTGACAGGAGCAAGAAGAGGGAGGAACATGTGCTTGAGGAGATGCTTGAGATAGGATTAAAGGAAGGTGCCCTTCAGGAGGTTGAATTCAAATTCTCCGAGGCATTCATTACACTTTCAAAGGAAAGGGCAAAAAACATAATGAGACCAAGAACAGAGATATTCTTTGCCCAGGAGAATAAAACATGCGAGGAGGTTTTGAAGAGTGTGCCCATTGGAACCAAACGGATCCCTGTTTATAAAGACAATATTGACAACATAACAGGTATCCTTGAACTCAAATGCATATTTGGTGAGAAGGGGAGGATAAAGAAATTCGTTAAACCGCCTGTTTTTGTGAGTGAAGAGACAGATGTGGTTGAACTGCTCCTTTTCTTCAAAAGAACAAAACACAAGGCTGTGATGGTTGTTGATGAATATGGAGGTATATCAGGGATTGTGGATATTGAAGATGTTGAAAGAATGTTTTTGAGAAACCTTGGTGAAAAGGACCCGTATATAAAAAAGGTTGGAGAAGATGAATGGATTGTTGATGGAAGGGTTCCCATTTACAAAATAAATGACCTTCTTAACTCTGATATTGAGGCCTCTGAGTTCACAACCATATCAGGGCTTATTCTCTACCACATAGGAAGGGTTCCCACTGAGGGTGAAAGTTTCTCCTTCAAGGAGATGATAATAACTGTTGAGGATGTGAAGGGCCAGAGGATAGAGAAATTGAGGATAAAGAAGAGGAAAACATGATAATTCCATTGATAATACTGCTTTTCATCATATTCTTCAACTCATCGGAGATTGCCTTTGTCTCCTCCAACAAACTCTCCCTTATGAGGGAGAAGGATAATGGTTCAATCCAGAGGCTCACCTGGCGCCTGTACTCCACACCCGAAATATACTTTTCAACGGTTCTCGTGGGTATTAATCTGTCCCTCGTGTTTTTCTCTGTTTACATGGCAGAGAGAAAATCTGTGCTTGAGACAACACTTTTAACCACATTCATCGTCCTCATATTTGGAGAGATACTTCCAAAGGTCTTCACTCTTAAAAATCCTGAAAAACTGGCACACATCTTCTCACTCCCCCTTTACATCTTTTATTACATCTTTTATCCAATAATCTTCCTTGTAAAATATCCATCCTTTCTTTTCTTAAAACTCATGAGAGTGGATGTTAAGGAAGAAAACATAAGCAGAACTGAAATTGAAGTTGTCCTCCGGGAGAACCTTGTGAAGGGTATGATGAAAAAATCCGAATACGCAGTTCTGAAGAATGTTATATCCCTGAGTAAAAAGAATGTTGCTGATGTAATGATACCAAGAATAAATATTGTCTCATCTGATATAAGGGACGGAAGAAAGGGCGTGATTGAAGTATTCAGGAAACACAGATTCACAAGGATTCCTATTTACAGGGAAAATATTGACAATATTCTTGGTATTGTTAATGTAAGGGAGGTTTTTCTATATCCTGATAAGGATATACAGGCATTAATAAAACCCGTGAGATTTGTTCCTGAAGATAAAACCTGTGATGTTGTGCTTTTTGAACTTCTATATGATGCAAACAAGGCAGCGATCGTGATTGACGAGTACGGAGGAACTGCGGGATTCATAACCCTTGATGATATTTTCACAAACCTTGTTGGCAAGGTGATTGATATAAAGAAGGAACTCTCAGGGGCTTTCATACTCAAAGGTGATACAAGGATAAATGCCCTTGGAATAGAGGATGAGGAGGAAGATACGATTGCTGGATACATTATAAGGCATACAGGAAGGATACCCATAGAAGGAGAGGAGATAGATATTG
>JAGGTX010000059.1 GCA_021163525.1 Caldifarciminota bacterium | reverse complement strand
CTCTCCTATAAAATATTCAATACCTCTTACACCATAAAAACGCAAAAACGTTGATTTCCTACGGAAATCAACACACCCATCCACTCCTCTACTCCCTCTTACTCCACTCTCTAGCTTTACTCTCATATCTATAGTCATAACATATGCGGAGGATAAATCTATAAATCTATGCTTTATCTAATTGAAAATAAATAGGATAAATAAAATGTCAAATTTTCAAACTAACATCTTCAATACTAAAAATGGGCTTGACTATTTGTTTCCCAATATATAATTTAAATGATGATAAACTTAGGAAGGGAAAAGAAGTTAACCCATGATATAGGTTCTTGTGAAAATAATAACACATATGACAGATATAATGGTGAAATATGTGCAGGAGTTAACTATGTATAGAGAAAGTTTAATTCTAATCATTTCTTTTTTTGCTGTTTCCTTTGCAGGTTGTAGAGGAACAGGGGACGCTGTCACATTTGCAGTGGGAGGCGCCCCTAATGAGATAGAATTCTGGGAGAAACTTGTAAATGAATTTACCCGTCAGACAGGGATAAAGGTAATTATTCTGCGTCAACCTACTGATACAGATCAGCGGCGTCAAGGACTTGTGATTTCACTGAAAGCCGGGAAGTCTGACCCGGATGTTTTTCTTATGGATGTGGCATGGGTTGCACAATTCGGTGCATCAGAGTGGTTAGAGCCGCTTGATGATTATATCAAAAAGGAAAATTTAAATCTTGATGATTTCTTTAACATAGTGAATTTAGTGGACAGATACAAAGATAGATTAATTGCACTCCCTGTATATATAGACGCTGGGATTTTGTATTACAGGAAGGATTTACTCAAAAAATATGGATATTCAGAGCCACCCGAGACATGGGGCGAATTCGTGGATTGTGCCCTTAAGATACAGAAAAGTATGAGGAAAATCAAGCCAAATTTCTATGGGTTTTTATGGCAGGGTGCCCAATATGAGGGTCTTGTATGTAATTGGCTTGAATTTGCTGCATCCAATGGAGGGGGAATTATACTCAAAGAAGGTAAGATTAAATTAAATCTACCTTCTAATGTGAAGGCACTCCAGTTTATGTTCGATCTTATCCACACATATAAAATATCTCCTCCCAATACATTTACTGAGATGAAAGAGGAAGAGGTGAGGATATCTTTCCAGAGAGGTGATGCCTTGTTTGAACGTAACTGGCCATATGCATGGGCACTTCATCAAAGTGAAGACTCATATGTAAAAGGCAAGGTTGATATCGCACCACTACCACATTTTGCATCTGGCAAGAGCGTGTCAACTCTGGGTGGCTGGCATATTGGGATTTCAAAATATTCTGATGCGAAATCCAAGGCATTTAAATTCTTAAAATTTGTAGTTTCCTACACAACACAGAAAAAGCTTGCCCTTAAACTTGGGTGGAATCCAGGGAGAAAAGATGTATATAATGACCAGGAAGTCCTTGAGAGGTTACCCCATCTGGCTAAATTAAAAAGTGTATTTGAGAATGCACTACCGAGGCCGAATTTACCTTATTATACACAGATTTCGCAAGTGCTTCAGCATTACATTAATGCAGCCCTTTCTGGGAAATTAACTCCGGAGGTTGCGCTCTCACGAGCAGAAAAAGAAGCCCAAAATGTTATTAAGAGATATGAAAGAAAATAGCTCTATGGAATATCATACATTCAGTGAATTAAGGGAATCTTATGCATTTATCCTCCCTCTTATGATTTTTATTCTTATCTTTGTGCTTTTGCCTGTTTTAGGCACATTTATTAATAGCTTTTTCAGGGATATTTCATTCATGCAAAGGAAATTTATATTGTTTGAGAATTATAAACAACTGTTTAATGATTCAGACTTTTATGGGGCTATCAGGTTCACTATCCTGTTCATCTTGGTGAGCGTTCCTTTGGAGATAATTCTGGGACTTATATTTGCACTAATACTTAATGAGGCTGTACCATTTAGAGGATTTTTACGTGCTTGCGTTCTTCTGCCATGGGCAATACCATCAGCAATATCGGGACGATTGTGGGAACTTATCTTCAATTATAACTATGGACTGGCAAATTTTTTATGCATAAAATTGGGTATTTCTACTGGTCCAATAAATTGGTTAGGCAGCAGTTTAGGGGCATTCTTAGGCATTGTTATTGCTGATGTGTGGAAGACAACCCCCTTTGTAACGATTATTCTTCTTGCAGGTCTTTCTTCCATACCTATTGAACTTTATTCACAGGCAAAGGTTGACGGTTCAAATTTCTTGCAAAGATTTCATAAGGTCACCATGCCATTACTCAAGCCAGTGCTTATTGTGGCTTTACTTTTCAGGACGATTGATGCCTTGAGAATTTTTGACCTTGTGTATGTTCTCACCCACGGTGGACCAGGTGGTGCTACAACTTCGCTTTCACTCTATTCCTATAGATACTTTCTTGCAGGTGATTTTGGATATGGTTCTGCAATATCAGTGGTACTTTTTGTGATTGCATTTATTTTATCCGTCGTTTATATAAAATTGGGTCGATTTGCTGAGTTAGGAACATGATCGAGGAAAAATTTAAATCCGTAATTATCTGGATTGGATGTGTTCTTTTGGTAGTGTTTTGTCTGACCCCATTTTTGTATATGATACTCATCAGTTTAAGCTCAAGTCCGGATTTCTTGACAAAACTGGGCCAAATAGAGTTTTCTTTTAAAAATTATTACTCAGTTCTTTCCAGCAAATCACTACATTTCATTGATTATTTACGAAATAGCCTCATAATCTCTGCTGCGAGTGCATTTTTCTGTGTAATTATAGCAGGGTTGGGTGCTTATTCTATAACACGATTGGCTTTGCCAGGGAAGATGCTTATATTGTTTTTTGTGCTGGCGGTTTCAATGTTTCCCCAGATAAGTCTGGTCGGGTATCTTTTCAAATTTATGAGTTCAATTGGTTGGATAAATACCTACTTTGCGTTAATATTCCCATATGTAGCATGGATTTTGCCGTTATCACTATGGATACTTGTGAGTTACTTTGCACAGATACCAAGAGATTTAGATAAAGCAGCATTAATTGATGGTTGCACAGGATGGCAGATACTGCGTAAGGTGATTTTTCCAGTTGCTGCACCTGGAATTTTTTCTGTTTCACTACTTTCATTTATATTTGCATTTAATGAGTTCATGTTCGCTTTAATGTTGACGATTGATTACCATAGTCGGACGATACCTGTTGGGATTGCGCTTTTTCAGGGTTTGCATGGTGAGATACCGTGGGGGAATATCATGGCAGGCTCAGCTATCGCAGTCATTCCTGTAGTTTTACTAACCATAATCTTTCAAAGTTATATAATACAGGGACTAACCCGTGGCTCAATAAAGGGATGAACTTAAGATTGGTTGAATTGACCAAAAGATTTTTCTCAAAGCATGGCAGTATTCTTGCTGTTAATGATGTAAATCTTGAGATAGATTCAGGTGAGTTTTTTGTCTTGCTTGGTCCTTCCGGATGTGGCAAATCAACAATGTTAAATCTGATTGCAGGCCTGGAAAAGCCAACCAGAGGTGAGATATGGTTTGATGAGACGCTTGTCGCATCTGCCTCAAGAAGGGTTTTTTTACCTCCAAAGGAACGAAATGTGGCTATGGTATTCCAGAGTTATGCCTTATATCCGCATTTGACTGTGTTCGAGAATATAGCGTTCCCTTTGCGAATCAGGCGAACAAAAGAACAATTGATAAAAGAATCTGTTCAAAGAGTTGCTTCAATGCTTGCTATATCAGAGCTTCTGGACAGAAAACCGGCTGGGTTGAGTGGTGGTCAGCGTCAACGAGTGGCTATTGCACGGGCAATAGTGCGCAAGCCGAATATATTTCTTCTGGATGAACCTTTATCCAATCTTGATGCCCAGTTAAGGGCATCTACACGGGGAGAATTGAAAAATCTTCAGCGTAACCTGGGGGTAACCACTATATATGTTACACATGACCAGATAGAGGCTATGGGTCTGGGTGATAGAATTGCTGTATTAAAGGATGGCAGAATTGTTCAGATCGGCACACCCGATGAGTTGTACGAAAACCCGGTCAACCCATTTGTAGCCAAATTCATAGGGTCGCCGCCTATGAACCTCTTTAAGGCTTCTATAAATTATGACAAAGGCAGTTTTTTTATCACGGTTGGGAATAAGAAGATTAAACTTCCCGATAATAAGGCAGAGAGAATAATGAGCTTGAAATCAAAAGATTGCCTGATAGGTATACGACCAGAACACATTTATATAAATCCATCCGGTGCAGAAGAAACATTGAAGGGAAAGATAACCTCCATTGAACCCTTGGGGAAGGATGTTCTTCTACATATTTCAATCGGTGAAAATAAGTTTACTGCGATAACTCCAAAGATGCGGTTTGAAGAATATGAAATAGTGAATGTGGGATTTGACCCTGAGAGGATACATGTATTTGAAATACAGGATTGAGATTCCGACTTATTTTCCCCTGTCTCATATTTCTGTGCCATATGTGTATGGGCTTGCGCAGGGGGATTACCGCCCCTGATAACCCCTTTATCACTCCATCCCACCTGAAAATACAGGCCTATGGGATAACGATACATATATAGATTTTTTATATGCCTAACGCCCCTTGACATTAGAATAAAAAATTTTTATAATAATAATATGATACTTCTTTTGATGATGCAGGTAACAGATGTGGATATCCGGTTCAGGGTTGATGAATCACTTGTTTTGCAGATTGAAACACCCGTTGTTGACCTTGGAATGATTGACCCTATAAGCAAGGAGATGGAGAGAAGTTCTGCCATAATGTTGACCGTGTTTGCCAATACAGATTGGGAACTTGTTGTTAAGCCCTCTGATGATTTTATTTCCCAGAACGGGGATGTTATTCCCATAAACAGGTTGAGCCTGAGGGTGAATGGTGAAGATTATGTTAAGATGGATAGGGATGGTGTTCCACTGTTGAAAGGAGGAACAACACCGGAAGAAGGTATGCCAGTAAACATAGACCTTAAATTGAAACTCTTATGGGGTGATGTTGCTGGTTCATACTCAACAACCCTCACATTCACACTTATGAGGCTATAATAAACAAGGAGGTGCTTATGAAGAAACTCCTGTTGATGACCGTTGTGCCAGCCATACTTTTTGCAGCGGGTTCCAACCATGGCTCCTCTCCACAGTCCGTTGATGCAACCCTCCAGTTTCTGCTTCCTGCCTGGGTTGCAGTGTCAGTTCCTGATGATGTAACCTGGGATTTCTCAAACATCACATCAAACCCCAGTAACCCCTCTTATCCCCCGGATATATCTTCAGGTCAGGACTTCCCCCAGTACTACTACCCAACAAGCCCCAATGCATCACCCTACATGAGAATCAGATACTGGACAAATGCAGGCTCAGGAACCTCATGGGAGTTGACAATAGTGGGAAGTGGAGACCCCGGTGGTGGAATCCTCATAGGTGATATTGAATACAGTGATGCTGGTGCAGACTCCTGGACCGCCCTTTCCACCTCTGCAGCAACACTTGCATCAGGTACAGGAAAGACATCGGGCTGGGATAATGCAAATCAGGATTGGAGGGTTTATATTGACGGTGATGAGGAGGCCGGTAACTATTCTTGCACCGTAACAATAACAATGCAGACACTGTAACTGGAAAGGGGAGGCATTGCCTCCCCCACATTCTTTATGCTACTCCTATTCTTCTCTGTTTCAAAGTTTCTTGTTACCCCTCCAAAACTGGAGATTGTTTCTCCTGGTGGTGATATTACAGAGGTTGTTTCTGTTTACAATCTTGATAAAACCCACCAGTTAAGGATTAAGGTATATACAGGCGATTGGTTTCTTTCAAGGGATGGTAAGATTATGTATGAAAAGTCTGGTAAACTCTCTCTTTCCTGTTCTCCATGGATAACAATCAACCCTGCGGAGTTTAATATTACACCGGATGGAAAGGTTGATGTGAGGATAACGGTTTCTGTGCCGGATACAATTAAGAAGGGTCACTGGGGGGTTGTTTTTTTTGAGTCCGTTCCCATTTCTGGTGCATGGGTTCCAACAATAAGGATTGCAGGTAGGATTGGGCTCACAGTTTATGTCTCTCCAGGGAATGTCTCATATATGGGTGGTGAGATTACCTCTCTAAATTATTCAGATGGCACAGTATG
>JAGGTX010000081.1 GCA_021163525.1 Caldifarciminota bacterium | reverse complement strand
ATGGGTGATTTGACCCTTGATGATATGAAGTGGCTCCTTGCACAGATTGATGATATACTCGGTCTTTAATGTTTAATCATTGGGATTAAATTAAAGGGGTGGCATCAGCCACCCCTTTTTTATTGAAAGGGCTTGACTTATTTTACTAAGAACATATAATTAACAAAACTGTTAACTTTCTGTGTTTATGAAAATTGAAATCTTGCTTGAGGAACTTGAAAATAAACTGTTCTTCAGTGTCTCAGAACTTGCAGATATACTTGGTATAAAGGAGAACTCTGCGAGGGTTTTTGCATCACGTTATGCAAAAAAGGGTATTTTTGTGAGATTAAAAAGGGACTTTTATGTACTGAAGCAAAATCTTAACATGTATAACAATGAGCAGTTGTTTAAAATTGCAAACTTCTTGCAGGTTCCGTCGTATATAAGTTTTATGACCGCACTTGGATACTACGGAATAACAACCCAGGTTCAGAGAAATTTTTTTGAGTCTGCTGCTTTGAGAAGGTCAATATCTTTTGAACCAGCAGGTCTTATTTTTAATTACTACAGGATAAAGAAAGTTCTGTACTTTGACTTCATCCGTGTGAATGACTTCTTTATAAGCACAAAAGAAAAGGCCTTTGTAGATGCTGTATATCTATGGTCCTTTGGTAAATATACCATTGATTTTGATTCACTGGACCTTGACAAACTTGATAAAGATAGGTTGAACTCAGTAATCCAGCCTTATCCAGAAAAGACAAAAAGGATGGTAAGAAAACTATGCAGCATTTAATAGAGCAGGAGCGATTTGAGATAGAGGTTCTTGATTACCTCAATACCAAGGGTTTTCTAAGAAACCTCGTATTTTATGGTGGAACAATGTTAAGACTGTGTTATGGTCTGAACCGCTTTTCAGTTGACCTTGACTTCTCTCTAAGGAATAAGGTTGATACCAGTGAGTTTTTTGGAGCACTGCTTGATGACCTCAAACTTTCATATGTTGTGGTAGATAGCGCGAACAAGTTCTACACGATTTTATATGAGATAAAATCCCCCACTTATCCAAGGTCGTTAAAAATAGAGATAAGAAAAGAGATAAAGGATGTGAGGGTTGAAAGGGCAATAGCCTATAGCAGGTTTACGAATAGACAGGTTATGGTGAATGTAGTATCCCTGTTGGATATGATGGTGTTAAAGATAGAGGCGTTTATTTCCAGAAAGGAGATTAGAGACCTTTTTGATATTGAATTTCTTCTAAAAAGGGGTATCTCACTACCCGAGGATATCAATATACTGAAAAAACTGGATGTTTTAATTGATAAATTAACCGATAAGGACTATAAAGTAAAACTTGGTTCACTACTTGAACCAGAAGATAGAAAGTATTATTTAAAGGAAAACTTTAAGATACTGAAACTTGCCATTGCAGAGAAGATATATGGGAAGTAGATAATTCACTTTTCAGGAAGAGATTGTCCTGATTATTTCCTCTCTCCTCACCTCAAGAACATCAAGGAATGCCTGAACAATCTCGGGGTCAAAGTGCGTTCCAGAATCCTTTTTAAGCCTTCGGATTGCCTCTTCAAGGGGCAGACCCTTCCTGTAAGGTCTGTCAGTTGTCATGGCGTCAAATGCATCTGCCACTGCTATAATTCTTGCATTGAATGGTATATCCCCATCTTTCAGACCATCTGGATAACCACTACCATCAAACTTCTCATGGTGGTGAAGAATACCTTCTATAACCTCAGGAATTTTCAGGGGCTCCATTATCTTTGCACCCCTTGAAGGGTGTTCCTTGATAAGGGCATACTCTTCGTCATTGAGTTTACCCGGCTTAAGAAGAACACTGTCAGGTATCCCGATCTTTCCAACATCGTGGAGCAATGCAGCCAGTTCAAGTGCCCTTCTCTGTTCAGCAGACATCTTGAATGTTTTTGCAATGAGCATTGAATACTTAGTGACCCTTGCTGTATGACCCTTTGTGTATGGGTCCTTTGCCTCAATTGCGTTGACAACAAGCATAATGGCCTTCCTGAACATGTCCTCAAGTTCCTTATAGAGGGATGCATTCTCAATGGCAATTGAAGCATGCTTTGCAATTGCCTCAAAAACAGTTATATCCTCAACAGTGAATGTTCCTCCGCCCTTCTTGTTCAAAACCTCTGCAACACCAATGATTTCATTCTTTCTCCATAGAGGAACAGCAATGATTGATTTTGTTATAAATTTTGTTTTTTCGTCAACCTTTGAATAGAATCTCTCATCCTTTGATACATCAGGCACATATAGGGTTCTACCCTGTTCTGCAACCCACCCAACAATCCCCTTACCCCATGGAACCCTTATCTCTTTAAGACTTTCCTTCTTTACTCCGGTTGCGGCAACAAAATAAAGGTCTTTCCTCTCCTTATCAATCATGAATATGGAACTTGCCTCTGCATCCAGTGCCTCTTTTGCTGTTTCCATAATCCCTTCAAGGAGTGTCTGGAGGTCAAGCATTCCACCAAGTTTCAGAGAGATGTCAATGAGTGCCCTGAGCCTTTCAATCTCCTTCTGGTTCACATAGTAGAGCCTTACCTTTTCAACAACAGAGGAGAGGAGAGGGATAATAGAGGATAAAAGTTTCAGGTCTTCCTTACGAAATCCACCCTGTTTATTGAGAACCTCAAGGACCCCTACAATCTTATTACCTGTCATAACAGGAACCGCAAGTATATTTTCAGGTATGTATCCAATGGAAATGGCAAACTCCTTTGCCCATCTTTTATCCTCTGCAGGATTATTGGAGATGATGGGCCTCAGGCTCTCTGCAACAACACCTGCAATCCCTGTACCAGGTGGTAGCCTTTCACCGATGATTTCTTCCTTCCCTCCATAAACAGCAACAAACTGGAGGCTCTCATCATCCAACAGGAGCAACAAACTGCCTGCACCTGCCTTTACAAAGGCTGCTATCTGTTTTAACATGCATTTAAATTCCTCATGTATGCCAGTCTTTGATACTGCACACTTAAGCAGTTTCTTTATTATAACATCAGTCTCTTCCGACCTTTTTGAGAACATACTTCCTTTCCCCCATTCCAAGTTTTTCTGCGTATTCAAGTTGAATTTCAGGCCTGATTCCTGTATGAATTAAAGCGAACTTATCTTTATTTCTCACATCACCTTCAAAGAACCTGTAATCCCCTGGTGATTCCCTGACAAGGTCAAAGGATGCCTGGTCAATGGAAACAGGGTCATCCGAGATAAGTATCCCTATGTCAGGAACAATTGCACCCCTGCTCTTTGGATAACAATCACACTCAGGGGATATATCCATGAGAAGGTTTATATAAACAACCTGTTTCCCCTTAACAGAGGCTATTGCATGTTCCACCATCTTTTCCATAAGCGATGTGAAAGAGGCATTCCACAAAACCTTTATTGCATTGAAAGGACAGAACCCAATACATTCACCACACCCTATACATTTGTCTTCATCTATAACAGCTAATTTACCATCCATATGGATTGCATCAACAGGGCAAACAAGAAGACATTTTCTGCATCCTGTACAATATTTCTCTTTTATAACCGGTATGGCATTGGAATGCATGGATAGTTTTCCTTCTTTTATGGAGCAACCCATTCCCAGATTTTTTATTGCACCCCCAAAACCTGTTACCTCGTGACCTTTAAAATGCGAAATAACAACCATCTTTTCAACATTTGCAATAGCCTCAGCAATCTTCACCTTTTTGTAATGCCTGCCATTTACCTCAATTTCTAAACCCGATGCTCCACCAAGACCATCTGCAATAATTATCGGTGCGAAATCAAATCCATTCCACATGGCAGTGTAAAGATAATCAACAGCAGTTCCCCGTGAACCCCTGTAAAGTGTGGTTGTGTCTGTGAGAAAGGGTTTTGCACCAAGTTCCCTGAGAAAATCATAAACCTTCCTCACATATATGGGTCTTACAAATGCAGTGTTATCAAGTTCACCCATGTGGAGTTTTATTGCAACGATGTCATCCTTCTGGAAGATTTTATCAAAATGAGCCCTCTTAAATACTTCAACTATCCTTTTCAGTAGGCTTTTATCAGAGTTGTAAGGAATAAAATAAACACAACTCATTCCACCCCCAGGAGTTTTCTTGCCCTTGGTTCAAGGAATGTGTTTTCATCAACCCTCTGAGCAAGTATCTCTTTCAGGAGTTTAACCTTCATCCTAACAGGTAGTTTCCTGTTTATGATGATGTACTTGTTCTCATAAACCCTGCAATCCCCACCAGGAGAGAGTATAGAATCTATAAAGACCCTGTAACCCATCTTTCTTGCCACTTCCACAAGATAATTAAACTGTTCCTTTAATTCCATCAACAAACCCCAGAACAAGATTTTTTATTTCCTCAAGCCTCTCTTTTGTTTTCGCTTCAAACCTTGCAACTATAACAGGCTGGGTATTTGAAGCCCTTATAAGCCCCCATCCATCGCCAAATAAAATCCTCACGCCATCTATCTCAATGGTCCTGTATTCTTTTCTGAAGTGTTCCTTTACCTTTTCCACAATCTCCCATTTTTCCTTTTCTGTGGTTTCAATCCTGATTTCAGGTGTGGCAAAGTATGATGGTATCTCATCCACATGTGCAGAGATGGGCCTGTCTGATTTTGAAAGTATCTCATATAGTCTGAGTGATGCAAAGATTGCGTCGTCGTATCCATAGTAATCACCGCCACAGAATATATGACCGCTCATTTCACCTGCAAGGGGTGACCTCAGTTCCTTCATCTTTGCCTTTATCAGGGAGTGGCCTGTTTTCCACATATATGGTTTACCACCAATGGACTCAATGTATTCCTCAACACCCTGTGAACACTTGACATCAAAGATTATGTGTGGGTTGGGAAAACGCTTCACAACATACTTTGAGAATATACCGAGAAGTTTATCCCCCCAGATAATTCTACCTTTTTCGTCAATAACACCAATCCTGTCTGCATCACCATCGTACCCAACACCAAAGTCTGCCTTTTTCTCAAGCACAGCCTGTTTCAATTGTTCCATATATTCAGGAATGGTGGGGTCGGGGAGATGTGCAGGAAAGTTCCCATCCGGTTCACAATTTATACAATCAACATCTGCACCCATACGCTCAAAGCATCTGACTGCAATGGGTCCAGCAGTTCCATTACCTGGGTCAAGAATAACCCTGAGTTTTCTCCCGGGATATGTTATGGAGAGAACCTTCTCAAGGTAATCCATTGATATATCCTTCTTCCTCAATTCCCCCTTCCCTTCAAGGAAGTCATTGTTAATAATCATGGTCTTCAATTTCTGAATCCCATCACCAAAAAGGGTCTCTTTTTCAATCATTATCTTGAACCCGTTGTATTCCTTTGGATTGTGACTCCCCGTTATCATAATCCCACCATCAAGGTTGTAGTGGAATACAGAGAAGTAGAGAAGTGGGGTGGGAACCATGCCTATGTCCATCACATGTATACCTGTTGATGTTATCCCATTTATAAGGACATCGTGGAGATGGGGGGAGGATAGTCTTGCATCATAACCCACAGATACCTCCACCCCTCTGTTCCTTCTGATCAATGTTCCAAATGCCTTTCCAAGGGCAAAAACAAGGTCGTCAAAGAGGTCTGTTTCAACTATACCCCTGATATCATACATCCTGAAAATTTCATCCTTAACCTGCATTAAGCACCTCCTTTTGAATAGGTTATTCCCAGACGGTGTATATATCCAGACCCTGTTGGATTAACACCGTAATTGAGGTAGAATTCTCTGAAAGATATACCAAAACCACTTCCAATACCTTTCAAACTGCTCCAACCAAACCTTAACGAAATAAAATAGAATGTCAATTCTCCACCAAAGGCATAGTGAATTTCTTGATGGTAGATGAGTGAGGATTCCATTTTCAAATCCCAGTTCTCCCTGACAAACTGATATGAGATTGCTGTTATGTACCCAGCAGGGATTATATCCACAACATGTCCATTCCATGAGATGGATGTCCCTCCTGCATCCTTAATCACACAACCAATGGAAACCCTGTTTTTCCTGTATAAAAAACCTATGTCAACCCCATATCCGATACCCCTTGCTCCAAGCATATCCTGTTGATAAAACTTGAACCCGATCCCTATGTGGATGGGTCCAGCAGGATGGTTAAGTGATAGAAGATAAGCCTTCTCTGTTTCAGAGAATGTTCCGAGTGATTCAGGCAGGGTGGACGAATCCTCTATCTCAGGGTTTATGGGCATGCTTCCAGAATTGAAACCCGAGTATCCAAAAGCAATACCAATTTCCCCGACGGATCCAGAGATGCACCCATCAATAAGGCTGAAAAGACCAAGAAGATTGTTCCATTCTCCAGATACAGAAAATTTCTCCTCCGGTGGGACTGAGGGATTCCACCAGTTGGAGGATGGGTCTTTGAATGTATAGAAAGTGCCTATGCTGTTGGCCCTGACACCTGAGCCAGGGTAGATATAATTAAAGGGATATGATACCAGGAAAAGCATTAATATATTCATCGCTTCATCACCGCCATTTTACCTGTTTTTGAGATTGTGTAAATACCCCTTTTTGCAGTAAGCCTGTATCCATAAACTCCATTGGTCACAAGCCTTCCATACCTGTCCCTCAGGTCCCAATCAATAAACTCTGGACCAGAACCTGCATTATCAAGTGTAAGACACTTTACCAGTGAACCATCAGGCTGGAAGATTTCAAGGGTTATATGGTCTGCTGGCTTGCTCAGTATAAAACCAAAAGTTGTGTATGTGATTGCAGGGTTTGGGTAGTTGGACACCTTGATTATTTCAAAGGGAATGGAGACCACTATACCCAGTTTCCCTGTGGCTTTATTCCCGTTCACATCGGTTGTTTTAATCACAACAGTATGCTCCCCTTCCTCAAGCTCACCTGAAAGTTCCGCAGAATAAAGGTTTTCCTCCCTTGAGAGGGATACTTTAAGATTTACTGTATCATCATCCACAATAGCAACGGGTGGAGCAATCCACAGGTCAAGCCCCTGTGAATCCTCAATTCTGAAGTCAAGGTCAAGCCGCGTTTCACGCTGTATAACAGTGGTGTCAGTTGGACCAATAAGCAGGGGAGGGATTGTATCCCATCTTGCAAGTATGGTGAATGTTCCAGTATCAGGGAACTCACAGGAGAGAGTATCGTGCAGCAGGATGTTCTGTGGAAGCATAACCCACTTGTTCATCCTCCATATATAAAAGTAACCAGAAGAATCAGGCACACAGGAGATGTTCAAAGGTGCATTCAGGTTGGTGAAACTCAATGAGAATGTTCTGATAAGTCCATTTATTTTTACAGGTTCTACCTGCTGTGAGAAGGGAACCTTAAAGGATGTTTCCTGTATTAGAAGCAGT
>JAGGTX010000182.1 GCA_021163525.1 Caldifarciminota bacterium | reverse complement strand
GACACCACAGGTGGCTTCAACAATAGATGGGATTTTTCAGATGAATCAGGAAACCTTGACCAGTCCATTTCAGGTTCTGTTCCCGCAAATGTACCCGTATCAGGTTTCTATGCAGACTTTATACTTGGCTCAAAGGATGAGAACAATGTTGACCCTGGTATTTACAGTGATTATGCAGGCCTGAGAGAACTTAATTTCCAATCAAGAACAGACTTCCCCTGGTTCAATACTGTCCACATTGTTGTGAATGACTCTGTTTTTGAAGCAGCAATCCCATGGAATTCACTATACCCTAAAGGCATCATATCCCATGCAAAGATAGGGATTTTTGCAATAATAAAGAACTGGAGTGGTGACTATATATCCAATCAGTGCCTCCCCCAGGATTCAACCACAACAACCATTGATACCATCCTTGTAATCCCCATTGATTCAGATGGGAATGCCCTGCCAGATTCAGGAATCAGTCCATCCAATGTTTCATATAGGGAATTATCAGAGGAGCAAACATACCATACACCAAAACTTGATGGGAATGTCCAGCTGGGGACATTTGACTGGCCTCTTCAGTCTTTCATAACCGAGAATACCCAGAGTACCAACTGGACTGGAAACAGCCTTGACTCACTCTTTGTCACATTTGACAGATACTACCTTTACATCGGGATTGATGGGGAGATACAGGCATCCAATAATGGGTGCATTGTTTATATTGACAGGGATTTTTCATCCAGTGATACAATCGGGTTCAATGGGAAGGGGGACCTCCTGGACAATACAGGAACCCTTGATAACTCCATCACAGGGAACATGCCTGATAGTATTGAAATACCAGGTTTCTGTGCAGACCTTGTGGCTGGAGAAACAAATGCAAGGTCAACCTCAATCATAGAATCCCCCAATGACTCAACAGGTATCAGGCTGATTGAAAACCCAACCGACTTTGGCTGGTACTCTACAACCATCAGAATCACACCGGGTGGGGATATGGAGATGGCAATACCATGGAATACAATCTTTTCAAGGGGATATGGGTATGTGGACACAGGTGCAGTTTTGAGCATGTTCACCGTTATAAAGAGTGGTGATGGAGACTACATCTCAAACCAGGCATTGCCAGAAGACCCAACCACTGATTATATAAACTACGTGCTTGTCCTTCCTGTTGACCCTGACTCAAATGGCATTCCTGACATGGGTATAACACCATCCTCCCAGTTCTATATTCAGTCAACCCCCTACATTATGTTTTCTGATTCAACAGAACCACCGAGGGATAAAATAAACCATCTTGATTCTCTCAAGGTGTGGATTTATGCAGACACATCCTGCGACTCTGTTATCTTCAAACTCACTGTTGAGGGAAGTGGAACAGTTTATTACAGGGCAAGTTTTATAGACCCATCATCCAACACAAACCCTGTTGCCATTGTGGGAAGGGATACCTTTGAATGCAACTGGTATGCTGTGGTTCCAGCAGAGAGCCTTGAATATCAAAACAACATCATTGGTGAGGCACTGGGTATGGACCTGGCAGAGAATGATACTGTTTATTCTGGACATTTCAAAGGGGAGTACACAAGGGCATACTTGAGGAGTGGTATAAGCAAGAACAAAACAAACCCCTTCCATACACTCCGGACAGATTGCTCAATGGAGGACTGGAGAAGCAACGAGGTACTGGGGACTGACAATCCATGCACATTCAACTTTACCTATGATTCCCTTTATTTCTATATAAACTGGAATGGATTCAATCCTGACATGCAAAAGATGAACATTGCATTTGATATTGACCCTGGAACCGATTCTGGTGATACAGCAGTATGGTCAGGTGCACGATTCACAGGGAACTACCTCCCAGACTATGTGGTGCAACTGGATGCAACCAGTTCTGTGCCAAAGGTCTTTGTTTCAAAGGCAACAGCAAATAAAACATGGGAAACTGCGTCGGATTCCTCAACCTGGTCCAACTGGATTGAGAAGGTTGACTTTGGATTTGGTGAGGTGAGGATACCAAGGTCATTCCTTGAAGGAAACGGAAAACCAGAGGATACAATCGGAATATTCATGTGGGTGGAGAATACATCTGGAGATGTATGGGCATCATTCCCCTTTGAAAACGACGATTCACAGGATGACACAAACCCACTGGGCATAGATGTAATACTCGGGTATGAGGCAGTTTACTATGGTACGGACAATGGGGATAGTATACAGGACTACACAGTGCTTTCAGTGAGCCTTCTCAACTACACAATCCATGTGCTGAATGGGAAGGTATACATTGCATGGGAGTGCGGAATGAATTACAACACCTTCCTTATTATAAGGAATGGGGCCCTTCTTTCAATCTTTCCTGGCAATATAGAGACATACGTGGATGAACCACCTCCAGGTACATATAAATACGAGGTTTTTGGTGAACAGGGAGAAAAACTTGAATATCTTTTTGGAAGAACAGTAACCGTGGAAAAAATCGTCCCAATTCTCCAATCCACCATAGTCAAGGATCACCTGATTATCAATGGAATGGACAACTTTGACTACACAATCTATGACATCACAGGACGGAAAATATCACAGGGTATATGTACTGGTGGAAGGATAGATGTCTCCTCCCTTCCCATGGGTATTTACTACCTGCGCATAAACCAATTCCTCCTCCGGTTCGGGGTCAGTCATTAACAAGTAACATTCCTCCAGTTACCATCCTCTTCACTCTCAAAGTACTACCTAAATAAACCCTTCCTCCACTCTACTTATACTCAAAACCCTGCTCTTCACCATACACCCACACACTTTTTCTATTTACAACATAACACCCTAATTATCAAGTTGTTATCTAATTTGTGCACTTCCACCTGAAATCTTTCAGATGGAGCACGCATACCCTGCTGGAAACTTGCTCTATATTTGTTTTCAGGTAGATATACATAACAAAAATACAATGCAAAACCCTTTTCATAAATAATTCCTTGATTATAAAGCCGTTAAATAGCAGTGTGTGGTCGCCCGATGAACTTTTTTAACTATCTGTGATTCAAAGCGATAAGTTTAACTGTTGTTTAAAAAATGTTACTTGTTAATGACTGACCCCAAAGG
>JAGGTX010000208.1 GCA_021163525.1 Caldifarciminota bacterium | reverse complement strand
GTAAGTTGTCCTCCATAGGCTGGATAACCTACTATTTTCCACCCATTGCTGGTGGAGGCATAAATAGAAATCTTGAAATCCCACTCCATCTGAAAAGGATGGGGTGGGATGTTTCAATTTATACCCCGCATCCAGGAAGATATGTGAGGATTAAAGATGTTGATACAAATTGGCTGAATGTTGTGAGATTCCCTACGATTGACCCACTCCACCTGGGGAAAATGAGCGGGACAGGGGGAATGGGAAGAAGGGATAAACTCACATTCCCTGACAACAAGGTGCTTATACTCCCTTTTTTATTCAATGCAATGAAAAAACATGACATCTATGTTGTGAGTGCCCCTCCATTTTCCCTTTTCGTGGCAGGGCTCATCCTGAAAAAAATGGGATACAGGTGGGTTGCCGAGTTCAGAGACCCTTATGTTGATGGAACACTGGGGAATTACCTCTTTCCTCTTCTCAACAACATGGCAGAATCATACGAAAGGTCTGTTGTAAAAAATGCCGATGCCGTCATCACACTCTCTCCGGGACTAACAGAGATGTTCAAAAAAAGATACAGGAAAGGCAATATTTTTACCATCACAAATGGATACAGTGAAGAGGACTTCAAGGATATAAAAAAAATTAAAGGAAAAGATTTTACACTCACCTATATGGGAAGTTTCAACAGAACCCACTCCCCGGATATAGTTATTGAGGCACTTGAGATTTTGAAAAGAAAAGGGATAACAAACTTCAGATTCCAGGTTGTGGGGAATATTCTTCCTGAATACATGAGAAGATTTAAGGAATTTCCCTTCTTCCGTTATAGAGGCTACCTTGATAGAAAGGAGGCGATTGAAACCATTGTTAATTCTGATGCACTCCTGCTTCTCCTGACACCAGAGGAGTCTCCCTATGCAATTCCTGGTAAAACCTTTGAGTACATAAGGGCAGGGAAACCCATAATCCTGATTTCAGAGGAAGGAGAATTGAAGAGGCTTCTGAATGGAGGATGTATCCATGCAGGTTACTCATCAGAAAAGATAGCAGATGTGATTATAGATGTGATGAATGGGGAAAAGACCGATACCATACCCCCCAGGAAATTTGAATGGGGCAACCTTGCTGCTGATTACTCAAAAATCCTATGGTCTCTTTTATAATAGTCAATTTTAACGGTGAAAAATACATTGAGAGATGCATCAGTTCTGTTCTTGCCCTGAAAGTGGAGAAGGAGATAATTGTTGTTGACAATGGCTCCACCGATAGGTCAAGGGATTTAATCAACAAATTCAATGTAAAAAAGGTCTTCCTAAAAAAAAATTCTGGTTATTCTTCAGGAATAAACAAGGGTATAAAAAAGTCAAGAGGGGATACAATCTTCCTTTTAACACCTACCACTTTCCTTGATAATAGCATTGAAACCCTGTTGAAGGATATTGAAAATGTTGATGCAGTTGCACCAAGGTTGGTTGATGATAAATGTAATACAATCCAATCCATAAGGAGAATACCTACATACAGGGATTTTGTCTTTCTACTTACAGGGATCTCTACCCTGTTTAAAAACTCCCCTTTCTTTAACAGGTGGAGATACCCTGATTTTGACTATACAAAAAGGCAGATTGCACCACAGCCCATGTCATGCTGCATTTTGATAAAAAAGAAGGCACTCAGTGAATTGGGTGGTTTTGATGAAGACTTTTTCCTCTATTTCTCTGATGTTGATTTTTTTAAGCGTTTTGGTCAAAAGGGGTTTAAATGCCTGTTTGAACCAGATGTGAAAGCAATACACATCAGGGGAGGAATAACAAGGAATATCGGCGAAAAAAGATTGGAATACTTCCATAGAGACATGATAAACTATTTAAGAAAACATCTTAAACTGTGGCAACTTCCAGCATTCATGAGTGTCCTTGTCTTTGGAATAAGAAAACTCCACCACAGGATAAAAAATTGGATGAAAAGAAACTGAGGATTGAGAAGGTTGTTTATGGAGGCATGGGGCTTGCAAGGCTTGATGGAAAGGTGCATCTTGTTCCTTTCACTGCACCCGGTGATACTGTTCTGGCAGACTGCAGGGAGAAAAAGGATTACTCCATATGCACCGTCAAGAGCATTATTGAACCTTCACCCGTGAGGAGAAAACCAATATGCCCACATTATACGGTTTGTGGAGGTTGCCATCTTCAACACCTTAATGAAGAAGCAGAGATTGAGATAAAAGAGGAATTTATTCAGGAAACACTTGAAAGAATCGGAGGCATAAAAATTCAGTTGAAAGAATTTATTTCAGGCAAATTTCAGCATTACAGGAACAAGCTTGAGTATTCTACCTTCAAGGGAAGACCTGCTTATAACGGGATAGATAACAGGCCTTTCTTAATGAAGGAATGTTTTATAGAGGACAAAAACATAATGAGGGTCAGGAAAAACATTCAGGGATTAAGGGGTGTGAGAAAACTAATCCTGCGGACTGATGATACTAAAAGGGTCTTTGCAATATTAAAGGGGAATTTTAACCAGAGGAAAAATAGAAGGATACTTAATGAGGCAGGTGTTTATTATTCCATATCCCCTGATAAAAAGTGGAACAGGGAAGAGTTCCTTGAATTTAAAACAGGGGGTCTAAATCTTGTTGTTTCACCACTTTCATTCTTTCAGGTTAATAAGGAGATTCTGGAGAGAGTGATTGAACTTCTTCCTGAACTCCTCTCCCCAGATAAAAAAGACATAGTTGTTGATGCCTATTCAGGGGTTGGAACATTCGGTCTTTCCGTATCAAGGTATGTAAAGGAGGTCAGATTGATAGAGGAATCAAAATTCGGTTCTGATGATTCAATGCACAATATCAGAAGAAACTATATTGAGAACATAAAGGTTTTCAGGGGAAAGGTGGAAGAAAATCTTGATGCCTTCAATGGTGCAACAAAGGTGGTACTTGACCCTCCAAGGGAAGGATTAAATAAGAATGTTATTGTTGCCCTGAATGAAATTAAGCCTGAAAGAATAGTTTATATCTCCTGCAATCCTTCAACCCTTGCAAGGGATATAAAGTTGCTGGATGGTTTTAAAGTTGCTGAAGTTTACGGGTTCAACATGTTCCCATATTCCTATCATGTAGAATCAATTGCAATCCTTGAAAGAGGATAAAACTTAATCTTCTTCCGGGCCTGTTCCAAGTGCAAAATAAACAATGGATGGGTCTATCCCTGCCTCTTCTGGTGTAAGGGCCCTGACTATCCTGTAAATATCTTCTGTTCTTGAAATCTCCTTTCCGTGCTTATCAATAATTACAACGGTTGTCGGAGAAATCACAATCCCTATCTCTCCCGTATCAAGTTCTACCACACTCCCCGGTGGATAAACCCCCATCATCTCAACAAAGGCATCAACAACTATGGGGTCAAAAACTTCGCCTTTTTTTGATATTATGTATTTCAGTGCATTTTCAGGGGTATAGGGTTTTTTTTGATAAACCCTTGGCGTTGTCATGGCATCGTATGTGTCCACTACCCTGATAATCCTTGCAAAGAGGCTTGGTTTGTCAATATTTATTTCAGGATAGCCTTTACCATTGTAATCAATGTGGTGCTCAAGGATACCCCTCACTGCAAAAGCAGGGATATTTTTCATCCCCTTGAGAAGTATCACCCTCTCTGCACCGAGATAGGGATGTTTCTTTATCTGTTCAAACTCCTCTTCTGTTAATGGTTCTGGTTTTTCTATAATCTCATCCGGTATATCAACCTTCCCAATATCATGGAAGAGCCCTGCAATCCCAAGTTCAGCAATATCCCTTCTATTAAGCCCCAGTTTTAACCCCACTGCAATGGATAGAACACATACATTTACAGAGTGATTCAGGGTATAAGAACCTATATTTTTGATAGTGGTTAGACCTATAACAAAAAACTCATCCTGTGTAACCATATCAATGAAATTTCTGATTATCTTCCTTGCCCGTGTGACATTGATTGACCTTCCAAGCCTTACATTTTCCATGGCATCCTTGAGGTAAAATATAGAATTGAGGAATCCTGCTATTGCTGCCCTCCTCAGAGAACCTGCACCCTCGGTTGTGATTTCCTCATCCCCTTTCCTCTCTATCTCTATCCCTTTAATGCCCCTCTTCTCAATCAACCTTTCAATCTCTTCATAGGATTTTGAAGAGAGACGACTTCTTCCAATGATGAAAATGAATTCCTTTATATCATTCACGGATACATCCTGATTAAAAGTAACACCTGAAATACCCCTTCCAAGGAGTTCATTTATCAACATCCTGTATGCACCTATGATTCCAATGGAGATGTTGAATCTGTTCTCATTCACAAAAATGTAATAAGAACTTATCTTTATCTTCAGACTTCCCTGCTCCTTAAAAAATTGGTTTATACTGTTCCACAAATGCTGGATGTGTGTGTCAAATGTCTTGCTTCCTTTCTCAAAGTAAGAGGCTGTTCTTATTGAAGAGGTTAAATAAATAATGAAGTTTTCAACCTTTTTCATGTCTCCTTAATACCTCCTTCACTGTGCTTCTTATATGCCTTGACCACCTGTGTTTTTTCAATACTGCGATGGCATCCTCTGTTCCAACCTGACCAAGCATCTTAACAGCATATTTTTTGGTTTCAATATGCTCTGGATTCATCGTGTACTTACTCAAAATCCTTGAAAGTGCACGGACTGTGTCATAGGATTTATAGGTTGAGAGTATCTTCAGAATGAGCCTCCTCTCATCCGAAGATAGATTCCAGAAATCGGGTGAATTTACCTTCTCCAGGAATATTTCTGCCTCATCCTCTCCTGTGAGAAACCTGATGGCTCTATAAACATTCATCCTTATTGTGTAATCCTCTGATTCAAGCAATTGAAAAAGCCTCTCCCTTGGCACGAGGGGGATAAGTATCTTTATCACCTTCTCCTTGTATCTGTTTTCCTTCAAAAGTTTCTCAAGGTAAGGGACAAAGGTTTTGTCTGAAAGTGCCTTAACCACCTCAAGCCCAAGAAAAACCACCCTTGGATTATCAGATTCCAGCAGATAGACAATGGAATGCGGGTCATTAGAACCAACCCTGTAAAGTATTCTACCCATCTCCCTCACAATCTCCTTATCCGTGATGTCATCAAGTGTCTCCTGAATCACCTTAACTGCACCCTCCTCACAGGTTCCGAGGAGTTCCATTACAAGTGGAATATTGCTCTTTTCCCCTGACTTTAAAAGGGATGAATAAAGATTCAAGGCCTTTTCTTCACAGAGTATTCTCTTTAAATCATAAACATACTCTTTACCCACCTTTATTTTATCAATGTTCTCATCAAGATACCTCAAAAAAATCAGCAGGGGGACAGCATCTCCATCCTCTATGCTCCTTTCCAGATATTCCCCAAGCACAGAAGTAACCTGAATAATCCTTTCTTCATTGTTTTCAAGCAGAATAAGATTGAACACTGTTTTTATGAGTGTATCCTCTTTGTCCTCTATCAAAAGAAGTCCACTTCCATATTCCCTGGTTTCGTCCTTTTCTATCTTTTCTTCCTCCGGAGGCAATACCCCTGCAAATTTCATCCCACCATTATAAACATCCACCCTGTCTTCAACAATCCAGGAATAATCACCCATGGGGAGTTCAACGATAGTAAAGATTATGTTTACAAAATTATTCTCCCAGAGGTCTTCAGAAAGATTAAGGTCAGAAACAAACTCGCTCTTTGCAACAATATCAACAAATCTTTCAAGTTCTTCCAGTTCCAGTCCTTCAAGGAATGTTATACTCCTTATACCGTTCCTATAAAAGAATAGAGGTAGGCTTGTTATTTTGTTACCATCCCTGTAAACCTCCTTCCCGTTGTAAAGGATTCTTTCTGTATCAATATCAAAGGTCTGATGCCCATCTTTTAGAAGCTCCAGTAAAGTATCATATGTTTCTTTCAAAAATTTTTTGGGGAGTTTTGACCTGCTTCTATACAGTTTAAGCCCCTTGATGGTCTTGAGAAGTGAGTTTATGAACCTTTTTACCTGTTGTTCCCTTTCCATTTTTTTGATAACGGAGAGGGCGGGATTCGAACCCGCGAGGAGACTTTCGTCCCCCACACGATTTCCAATCGTGCTCCTTAAGCCAGCTCGGACACCTCTCCTCTTTAGCTGGTGAGCGGATTTGAACCGCTACCCTGCGCATTACGAATGCGCTGCTCTACCATTGAGCTACACCAGCACTCAATTAAATATATCAACCCTGATTGTATGGTCAACCCCATTAAAGGTTAAGGAATGCGGACACCTTCACAATAACACCGTCATCCCTGTAATCTGCGCTGAGAACCTCAAAATTTTCAGGGACAGGTAAACCCGCTTTCCTGAAAACATCCTGAATTCTCTTCTCTCCAATAATACGTGCACCCCTCAGTGCAAGTGCCCTCTTCTGAGCCTCATTCCTTCCAGATGGGTATCTGAAAAAGGCCTCTGCATAAATCCTCTCTCCATCTATTCCGAGCAATGTATCAGTCTTGATAAGCTTATACAGGGTGTCTGGAATGCATGAAAAATCTATATCTATCTTCTTTATCAGGAACCTACCCCTCTTAAAAAAACCTCCACCTGCATACAGCAAAATTTTTATATACCCATCCTTCACAAATTTGAATGACTCACCCTGTTTAAGGTAAAGGAACTCTGGTCTGGAAGAGAACCACTCATCCATGTCTGTGGCCTCCCATAAAAAGAAGGAGGAATCAATCTTTGTAATTCTTGGTGGAAGGTTTGTGGAACGCATCTTTCCCCAATTCTTTAAATATATCCCCATACTTGAACCAGAAAGATTCTTCATCTTCAGACTCATTCTGAACTTCACTGCACCTTCAGGCACCTTTATCTTGTAGATAACATAACCACCCCTGAAACCACCACTGAGGTAAAGGTTATCGCCTTTCACACGCACCCCTGAGGCCATTTCAAAGGTATCCAGTGGAACTATCATTGCCAAAATAAAAAGCAGATTCATATCTCCTCCTCTTTTTTTAAATATACCTTCTATTTTTTATGTGTCAACAAAGATTCAGGGGCATCTCTGCCCCTGAAACATATTGGAGGTGTCTATGCGTTTTTCATTCTTAAAGACTTATACCATTAAAAAAAGTTCCAAAAAACATTTGACAAAATCAAAATTATCATTTATAAATATACTAATGTTTGGAACAATTGGATGGCCGGAGATTATACTTATACTTCTGGTCGTTTTGCTTCTTTTTGGTGCAAAACGGCTCCCTGAGATGGGCAGGGCCCTTGGTAAAGGGATACGTGAGTTCAAAAGGTCCATTAAAGGCCTTGAGGATGAACTTGACGCACCTGAAAAGGAAGAGAAAAAAAATGAAGATATCAAGGCGTAACTTCTTGAAGATTGCAGGACTCGGAATGCTCTTTGGTGGTGTGCCAAGATTACTTGGTGGTGAACTTGAACATTCCGAGAAATATCATTTCTGGAAGAATGGAAAATTCAGGCAGACCACTGTGGATACAAGTGACATTGATAAGGATATTATCAGGGCAAAGATAGGGAGAAGATGGAGAACCTTTAAGGTAAGAGAACTTCCAGACCCCTTTATGGAGTGGAATACCAGAAAGAGGCTTGAAACACTTGATAACATAATGAAAGGGGAACCACCTGAACTCGCAGGTCCCCACTCTGGCATGGTTGCATCCTATGGGGTGAGAAGGAAGGATTCCCAGTTCACATTGAACAATGCAGTTAAAGGTATTGGTTTTGTGCCTAAAAAAGAATTCATCAGGGAAAAAATTGAATATATGAAAAAGACCTATGAGGGTTCCATGAAGACAAAACTTGAATTTCTGCGTGATTTATACAAGCACCCAGAGATACTGAACAGAAAACTCCAGGCATCACTGGAACTCTACACCACACCAGATTTTGAAACCCACTCATTCCTCAATCTTATGGCCAACCCAATAGCAACAATTGTCTTTCTTGACATTCCAAGTTATGAAATAAGAACGATAGCAAGGGTTATCCATCCAGAAGCTCCTGATGCTTCAGATTACGAGAAGGATTGCGTGGAATATACCAATCTCATCCACAGTTACTTCCATGGCAACTTTTCCAGAAAGTTTATTGGTTTGCTTTTCTACATCGTAGAGGTTTTTGATAACACTCCGGGTAAGAGGTCTGCCCTTGGGCAGAGGATTATCCCTTAAAAAGGAAGGAGGTGTATAATGATGAAAAGGTTTTCTCTCCTCGTTGCAATCATGATTCCCTTGTTTGTCTTTGCAGAGTTTAACAGAACCACGTCATTCATTGACACGCCTGTAGGTTTTCTTTCCCCACAGAACCAGCTGCGCATAGGACTTAACGGTTCCTTCTCCATTGGAACAAGCAACCAGGAGAACCATCCGATAGACTTTGATTACCTGAACATATCCTACACATTTCTCCCAACATTAGAGGTTGCATTCACTGCATACACCATGAAAAACTATGTTATCGCAGCCAAGTACCTTGTCTATTCTGATTCTCCAAGCGGACTTGACATAAGTATAGGGGTAGATGACATAACCTACACCGGGAATGTATCATCTGTGGGAGGAAACGACTCCATCGGGGGTTGGGATGACGATCTCTCCTATCCAGATCACCCTGCCGAGAATCTATCCCTCTATGCCGTTCTAACAAAGAGAACGCCCCAGAACATAGTTCTTAATATTGGCTTAGGTAGAGGAAGATTTATTGGTTATGGACCAAGGAGTCAATGGTTCCATCTACC
>JAGGTX010000221.1 GCA_021163525.1 Caldifarciminota bacterium | reverse complement strand
CAACAACATAAAGAAATCCTGTTGATTTCAAAAATGCTATTTTCTTCCCATCTGGTGAAAATTCAGGTTTTCTCTCTGTTTCAGGTGTATCAAATACCTTTTTTATTTTGAACATTACATCGTTGTAGAATTTCTTTTTCTTTGTGGGTTCAGCAGTGAATATATCCCAATCACCATCTCGCAGTGATGAAAAAACAAGCATCTCCTTTTCAGGATGCCATGATACATCCTTCTCTGGCTCAGGAGTGGATGTCACCCGAACAACCCTGTCAGGTTCTCCATCCTTTAATCTCATCACATATATATCACCATGTAGAACAAATGCCAGTTCCTTCTCATCAGGAGAGAGTGCAAAATCAGTGGCAATCTTTGCCCATCTTACATAGGTGTCGGGTTGTTTCCGGTAATCCATGGGGATTGAGAATTCAATCTTTTTAATCTTTCCACTCTCAACATCGTAGGTATAAAGGTTGTTCATCACGAGGAAGGCAATGACCCTTCCATTCCTTGATATGGATGGGAATCTTATGTCCTCTTTGAAGCTGGTTAATTTTTTAATGTGATTACCATTCAGGTCCATTGAATACAGGTTGTTAATCCTATCTTTATCCCTGTTTGACACGAAATAAATCCTCTCTGTCAGAGGTGAATAGAGCGGCCATCCATCCCTTCCTTCAAACCTTGTGAGCCTTTCAGCCCTGCCATCAGGAAGGGTCATCTTGAATATGTCATAACTGCATCCACCCCTATAGTGTCTTCTCCACCATGGCTCCCCTCCCCTCATCAGGAGGATGAGGTTTGTATCAGGTATGTGGTAGGCATATGGAATATCAAAATCTATGGCAAGGACAGGGGTTCCTCCGTGAACATTCACCCTGTAAACCTCACCCCTGTATCTGAGCCTCCTTGAATAAAAGTAAACCCATTCCCCATCCTCTGAAAAAAAGAGGGGTGTGTCCCATGCTGAATGGTAGGTGAGCCTTGTGGGAGGATTTTTTCCTTCAGCATCCATCAGGAATATATCCCCATTCCCATATCTGTCAGACTGGAATGCAATCCACCTGCCATCAGGTGACCATATTGCCTCTGCATCATAGCCATTTGACCTTGTAAGACACCTTCCAGTTCCGCCATCTACAGGAATCTTCCACAGGTCTCCATTTACACTCACCACAATCCATTTTCCGTCTGGTGAAACAGATGGGAAACGTGGAAATATCCCTGTGGAACACAAGAGAATAACTAATAAAGCCATCATTACCTCCTTATCTTAACTCTGGAGAGATGCAATAATGTCAAGATAGTCAATGAGGAGCCTTGTTATAAGGAAGTTCTTCCTCACATGTTCTTTCCCTTTCTGCCCCATATGTTCTGCAAGTTTTCTATCCCTTAATAAAAGGATTATCTTTTCTGCAAATCCATCAAGGTCATCTGGCTGAAGAAGGAAGCCTGTTTCACCGTCAATTACCTGGAGCGGTATCCCACCAATGTTTGATGCAACAACAGGACTACCCTTCCACAATGCCTCTGTTATAACAAGTCCAAATCCCTCTTTTTTTGACTTCTGGATTATCACTGATGAAATCCGCTGGAGAACATTTATGAGTATGCTACTCTCCCTTGTTATAAGCAGAACATCACCAGATTTAATTAGACTATTTGCCTTCTTCTTAACCCTCTCATATATGATGTTCCCTTCAGGGTCATCAGCAGCCATACTACCGCACAGGATTAGTCGTGCATCAACCTTCTCTTTCACCCTCTTAAAAACCTCAATCACACCCTCTGGGTCCTTCCACTTATCAAACCGTGAAATCTGTGTAATTATGGGCTTATCTGTAGGAATCTTGAACTTTCGCAAAATTTTATTCTTCAAAGCAGGTGTGATTTCCATATTTTTTGGTGAAAGTGGGTCTATTGCTGGATAAACCACCTTCTGCTCAACAGGAAGGTCTTTTTTCAAATAATTTTTGTTGGAAACAATTGCCATATCATACTTTATAATGAAGCCCTTTAAATAATCCCAGAGAACCTGATTGGGTGTGGACAGGTCCACATGGCATCTCCATATCCAGGGTTGTCTCTTTCTGTAAAAACTTATCAATGGAAGGGGTTGCGGGTCGTGGATAATAACAAAGTCCTGGTCAATGTGGTTATAAACAATGAAGTTTTCATTGGTCTCAGTGTATATCTTCTTTTTAATCTCAGAGAGGTTTACCTCCCCTCCCTGAAGTGCATTGTGAAACTTCTTTGTGATATTGAAGAAGTCAGGATTTCCGAATAATATCCTCCAATCAGTCAAGAGTCCTGCATCATTCATCAAAGGAACAAGTGAAGATAGCATCTCTGCAACCCCGCCACCCTGATATGTGGAGTTTATATGGACTATCCTCTTTGAGTAGAGCCTTCTTGCCTTTCTATATATGTCTGCAATCATCCTGTCACCAACAATAAACCTGTAGTCCTCTATCTTTCTTCTCATGTTTCACCCCCTGCAAAACAGAGTAATACACCCATATAGACTTATGTCAAGTCTAAAAAATGGGGACGGAGGATGACAATTTGACAGTTT
>JAGGTX010000215.1 GCA_021163525.1 Caldifarciminota bacterium | reverse complement strand
CGTTTTGGTGGAAAGGGTTATGTGTTTCAGGGAAGATATTGGTCTTCAATAATAAGTGGAACAAGATATTTCAAGGTGGCGATTAGTTATGTGCTTTTTAATCCAGTGAGGGCAGGAATTGTAACTGACCCATTTTATTACAGGTGGAACAGTGTTTTTTATGGAACTAAGGGTAAAATTGTCATAAGTGATACGGTTTTCACTGATATCATAGGTGAATTTTTTGCTTCTGAAGAAGAATTTAAGGACTTTGTTTATGAATATGGGCAGATTAAACTTCCGACATTTAAACTCAGGTCTGGTTTTTTCACAGGTGACCTGGTGGACGTTGAAAGATTGGTGGAACTTTTTGATAGGAGGCAGATTAAATCTAAAGGATTAAAAATGAGGATTAAGGAGGTTTCTATAGAAGATGCTATAAATGAGTTTAAAAAGAAAAAGGGTATTGATAATATGGACGAAATGGAGTTTATCCTGAGGAAAGAGAAGAAGGTTCGGGGTGAGCTCTTGGTATTTTTAAGAGACAGAGGCTTTCCATACAGAAAAATAATACAACTCCCCTACTTCAGTAAAATGAAGTTTTCTGCTCTACCCTCGGTTTACAGGTTCTGGAAGAGGAAAATGAAAAGGGAATAAATGCATAAATGCATGCACCGTCCCCCTTGATAATGGAAAAAAATTGGCATTAAAACTAATGCTTCTTCACTGCTAAGCGAGCGTATGATTAAACTTTACAATGAGATTCAAGGAGTAAGTGAATGAGTTATGATGGATATGTTCATGCCGGGTTTTGACAATTTAATTTTTTGTTTGCTCCCATAATTTCTTATGCAGAGATTTATATACTATAAGTCTTTTTCTGTTCCATTATAGTAAATTGACCACGTCAGCCTGTCGCCCTATGTAAAATGCATTCATCGGCCTGTATTTATTTTTTGTTTTCCTATCTCATTATCTTATATAAACCACCTTTCCTTTAACTTGCTGCTTTCCCCGGGAGAGTCTGAGGTAGTAAACACCCGATGGCAGATTTTCCCTGACCACCGTGTATGTGCCGGGCTTCAGTATCATGTCCCTTCTGAAAACACAACGGCCTGCTATATCAAACAGTTCAATGGAAACAGAACCCATTGCATTCATACCAAACTGAAAACTAAGAACACCCTTCTGTACAGTATTCAACTTTATCTGGAAGGGCGATGGTTCTGAAATTCCCGTAATTCCAATGTAACTGGCAGTTCCATATCCATGATACCAGTCAGTATTATATGGAAATGTGGAGATTTTCAATGTCTCCTCCTCTGAATCCATTAATCTTACAGAACAGAAACCATCAACAAAGGTTGTTCTATCACCATCTGGCATAGAAACAGAGTAAGCATTTGAGCCACCTATCTGTGAAACGGAAAGAACGAGTGAATCATCCCTATACACACCATCAAGATAAATCCTGTTTCCCTGAACATCCCTCAAGAATACCTGGATTGTATCGTAATAATTCACCCTGTGTGGTCCAATAACACGGGCGTCAAGCATCCCATAGAAGGTCATGTCCTCATCATCAGGAACAAGTAATCCTTTCACATCCTGTGCTGTTACTGTGATGTACTCCGGTTCTGTATCAGAAAGTGTAGCAGTAAAGATACCATTGTTAACAGGGACACTTTCAGGGTCTGGTGTGATGAAATACACTGAATTGCTTCTGTAGTTATCAGTGGCACCAACACTCACAAAACCATTGTAATAATCCGCAAGGGTGTATTCTGGTGTAAAGATATAACCTGTAACATCTGCACTTTCATTCAGGCAGGCCTCTTCTGGTAATATTAACATAATATATGCAGCAGAATCAGGATGGATGTAGTAGATTGTATCCATTGCAGAACCAAGTGAACTGGATGTTGCTGTTACATAGACAACCTCAGAGAAAATATCGTATATCCAGAAACCACCTATACCCTTTTCAAGTGCCAGTGTATCTGGTTCATATATGGCACTTCCGGTTCCCGTTATTACCACTGTATCCTGGCAGGATGGGTCAATATATCCACTATCATCCACTGCTGCAACCGTTATGAACAATGCAGTATATGGTGAAGCAATATTCTTTTGCTCTTTAAGAACAATCCTGTTTGCAGAGGAGGAAACCGCTCTGACCTGAATATAAACCTCATCTGACATCCAGTTCCCCACATATCCTGCGTTCTCATTTCCTTCGGCATCCCTGCACTTAAGCCCAACAGTGGAATTCGGGGTGTTTGATACAAATCTGAGTGTTGCATGACCATTCACAAATGGGAAGTATTCTGAATACTGATTAAGTGTATCAAACAATGCTCCACTTCCATTGAATATGTAACCCTTTAGCCATCCATTGTATGTTGAATCAAAAGAATAAATTCCATCAACAGTCCAGAAATTAATATTTATTGTTTCTCCAGCAGGCACCATATAGGGAACACCGGATGCAATCTGCACTGCAACCCCTGAATCATTGAATGAAGTTATGACCACGGGATTAAAAGAATAAAGATATGGAGAGCCCTGAACATCCATGGTGACAAAAACAAAACTGTCTGCTTCTGTATCCAGAACCTTAAAAGATGATGCACCACTGGCAAGGGTTCTGAAATTAGAAGGAGTGATGGTTACTGAGTTTGTTCCATATGGGTCAATACAGGAAAGTGAAATCTGTGAAGTATTATTTGAAGGGTCAGGGCCATCTCCCATTAAGGCAAGCCCATAAAAGACCTTGTTCACATTGTAAGTTCCAAACTGGCCATTCACAGGGAAAAGCATGGCCTTTGTGGCTTTTGTATCAGTGGTGAAATAAACAGTGAAAGTGTCTGACCCAAAGTTATAAATGGAAGAAATATCCTCAGCAACAATGGATATCTCTTCTGATACATCTGTATAATCCACAACATATATCCATCCCCTGCCGTTGAACATTGTAACAGGCCCTTCAACAAAATATGTATCTGCTATCGGGTCATAAAAACCTGCACTGGTATCAGAATCACCCAGTATCTTTACATGAATTACTGTTGTATCAAGTATCCCGCCAACCGAGGTATCAACCAGACCAAATGAGTCTATTACACTGAAGTAAAAAAGGTCAGGGCAAATAAAGGCTGGTGAATAGGCAGAATTTGTTGTATCGGGTCCTTCAATCTTTGCCTTCATTGGAACATTTGTGTTTGATGAAGGGTCAACAAACCATCCAACTGGTATTGATGGCTTGAGAATTCCTGCTGGGTCTTCAACATACATTCCCAGTGTTTCTGGCTCATAATCAACAACAGCAATCCATCCCTCCCCCCTATTTATGTGAACTGTGTCCACAGGCTGGAAAGTGACAGTGGAAATAAAAAGCACACTGGGGTTGGAATTTGATTCTATTGAATGAAGGTTCAGAACATTATTATAAGTGGTATCAACCTCCTCCTGGGGATTCATTACCTGTATCCTCACAATCTCGGGGACTCCAACAGAATTGTAGTAACCAATAGGCTCAGCAACTATGTAAGTCCCATTCCGGGGGCTGAATTTTGAACCACCCACCAAAGAGAAAAGCATAAATAAATAGAACATAGAACCCTCCTTTTTAAAGAATATAACTCATACAGGTGATATTGTCAATATATGTAGAAATTTTTTGCAATTTTCAGGATTTGCTCAAAAATGCTCACCTAAGGATTATCAGGCAATCCAATGTTTTTCGGACCCGGATACCCCTGATACAATCTTTCCACCCGTGAACCAGGCACATTGAATGCCTCAATATACTCCACTGCTCTTTTTTCAAAAGATTTAAGTGATACTACAAAATTCCTGTTATCAATACAACATATATCTCCAGGATCTCTTGGAAAATCTGAATAATGGTCAATTATCTGAACATTGGCTGGGTCTGCAAAGTGGAATCAATATGGCAAAAATGCAAGGATGTCAGTTACCATGGAACAAACTCATTATTTGAATAGTCATATTGTTGACAAATAACCTTTTTGGGTATATAAAGAGAAAATGTTTTATAGTCAGGAAGAGATACTTGAGACAATCAAAATGTCCGAACTGGAACATTTTGATGTTCGGACTGTTACTCTTGGAATATCCCTTCGGGACTGCACATCAAGG
>JAGGTX010000224.1 GCA_021163525.1 Caldifarciminota bacterium | reverse complement strand
GGATATTTACAGAAGATGGGGAGATTTTTGTTAAGAGGGTGATTGAACAGGGAAGGACATTGGATAAAACAGGTGAGATGGGTATGTTTTTTGTTTTTGAGGACACGGAGGAGAGAGTCTTTAAACTTGTATCAAAGGGGGGTGTATGGCAGATATTCTTGTGGTCATAGGAAGTAAGTCAGATATGCCAAAGATGATTGAGTGTGAAAAAATATTGACAAAGGAAGGTATTTCTTATGACCTGGTTGTTTCCTCTGCTCACAGGGACCCTGAGAAAACCTCAGAACTCGCAAGGACCGCGAAGCAGAAGGGATACAGGGTGATAATTGCAGCAGCAGGTTATGCAGCAGCACTCCCTGGATTCATTGCATCCATGACAGACCTTCCTGTTATAGGTGTTCCACTTTCCACATCCACTCTCAATGGTATGGATGCCCTTCTCTCAATTGTTCAGATGCCATCAGGCGTTCCTGTGCTCAGCGTTGGGATAGATGGTGTGAAAAACGCCGCACATGCAGCTATAAGAATACTTAACCTCTTGAAGAACGAAACTTAACCCTGATTTCTGTAGTAGCATTTTCCATATTGTTAAAAAAAGTCCAAACTGTTAAAAAAATTTAACTTAATCTACAAATACCCCTTATTTCCCAACAAAGTGGTTCTTGATTGCATAAAAATTAGACAAATTTTATGTTAATAAAATTGGACAAAAAACATTCCCTGTGCTTGTGTCCTTTTTATAACATTCTGATTTTTAATAAGTTGAATACTGGAATATATTTTGCATACCCACATGGAAAAGGAGGTGGGTATGGTTATAATTCTGGTTTCAATGTTAATTCAGGTTGACAGTATTGGTGCGATTGGTGATGGTTCTCTTTTTGGCACTGGCGAGCCCTCTGTGTCATCTATATACAGGGAACTTAACTTCCCTGGTCCTGTGAAGATAGATGTTGTACCTGTTGTTTCTGAAACACTGTTCAATGTTGGTGAGATACCGCCCGCGGTTGGGGATGTAAAACTTGATGGAGTGATAAAAGGGATAAAAAAGTCATCAGTCTACCATAAGGACAGGTTTTTTCCTGGAATGTACTACAAAATTCTATCAAGGGGTTTCAGGGGAGATAGATATGTGGTTAATCTGGTTCTCTTTCCTGTTCAGTATAATCCAGTGAAAAAAATGATTGTGAAGATTAAGGAGTTCAGGGTTGTTGAAACTCCATTGAATATAAACAGGACAATTCTTTCATGGGAAAAAGATAAAACCAGCACCCCTGGTAGATGTGATATGGTCATCATTACTGATAGGAGGTTTGTCCCTGTGCTGGATAAACTCAAAACATTCAAGAATTCCATGGGTGTTCACACGAGGATTGTAACCCTTGACTGGATATACAACAACTTCAAAGGTGTTGATAACCCTGAAAGGATAAGGAACTTCCTTAAATATGCTTACACATACATGGGCGTGAGGTATGCACTCCTTGGAGGGAATGAGCATGTTGTTCCTGTGAGGATTGTATATTGTGGTTCACCTTATTACGGTGGTGAGGTAATAACAGACCTTTATTATGCAGACCTTGATGGAGACTGGAACAGGGATGGGGATGGGAATTTTGGAGAGCCTGAAGACAGTATTGACGGATATCCTGATATTGCTGTTGGTAGACTTCCATTTGAGAATGAACAGGAATTTGAGGATTACATAGACAGGGTTATGGTTTACGAAAAGGAGTATCCATTCAGGAAAAACCTGGTGTTTATGGGAGCATCCGTTTACTCCCGAACAGATGGATGGGGACAGAGAAACTGTGAAATTATCGTGGATAGTATCCCGTATAGGTTCAGGGATTTTATAAAACTTTTTAATCCACCTGTAGATACTGTAAATCATGCCTGGAAGGGAGACGAAATCCTTAATAGATATAATGCCATTGCGCATTTATCATCAGGGAGTAATGTAATCGCTCATTTTGACCATGGTGATGTATGGTACACAGGGACAGGTATAATACTTGGCGGGAGTAAGGTTTATTCATCCGATTTCCAGAACATGGGCATTAACGGTGTGATGCTTTCTGTTTCCTGCTATTCAAATGCATGGGACAAGGAGAGTTTTGGTGAAGGTTTCCTGAAGTTTTCAGGGGTTGGATACATTGGCAATATAAAGAGTGGATGGACATCCCAGGCAATCATGGAGAGGGCATTCTTTGAGGGTATTTTTAAGGATAGCCTTTACAGGCTGGGAGACCTGTGGAAAAAAACCATTATTGGGGATATCTACTTCAGGTATGCCTTCCAGTTGCTGGGTGACCCATCATTAAAGGTCTGGTGGAGAAGACCTGATTCACTCGCCGTGCATTCCCTTCCTGTAAATCTCAAACAGGGTGCAAATTCAGTGGGTTTCGTTGCAGAAGGTGAAGAAAAACCTGCCTCTGGAGAGGGATTTATATATCAACCATCATCAGGGGTGTTTTATTCAACAAAGATTGCCAATGGGGAGGGGAAGATTGTTGCAACAATTCCTGACACAGGTAAGGTGATTGTAGGAATAATCTCACCAGAATATTATCCTGTAATAGACACTGTGGAGGTTGAAAGGGCTGGCACAATTGTGTTCGTTGGTGCAAGTGCAGATGAAAAGAGGTTCCACATAACAATGAAGTCCATTGAAAGGGAGCCTGTCCATATCAAGGAATGTCATATAATAGGAAATGATGGTATTATAAAGGTTGATTCGTTCCCTGCTGAAATTTTACCAGGAGAAGTTTTCAGTGTTTCAGGAAATGTGCCAGCAGATGTTATGAATATTTCAGGAAACCTGTCGTTGAAATTGGCAAGGGTGTCTGATTCCCTTGTCCTCCCTGTGTTTATACCAGTGAAACTCCCTGAAATTACAGTCCATTCAATCAGGATAGGAGAGAAGGGTGTTGTTGAGAGGATAAGTATTTACAATACAGGCGATACCACCTCTGGCGCTATCACATATGGATTTTTGTGGTGGAAGGATGGGAAGAAACATGCACTTTTCAGAATCCATGCTCCTCTACTTTCAGGTGAGGGCCTTGTTGATGATAACCCAATCATGTTGCCAGCAGATTACGATTCAATCTTCTTTGTCCTGAACAGGGAGAAACTGCCATTCAATCCAGAAGAACCTGTTGATTCTGTCACGGATTTTCAAGCAGTTCCAGGAGATTCCACCTGCACCATACGATTCAACACACTGGTTTCAAACAGATACAACCTGTATATAGATGGAGAGATTGCAAATCATACACCTCTTTCAAAAAAGATATGGGAATTCACAAACATTGGATACAGGCCACATGTGGTAGTAATTAGGCCTGTTTCCCCATCCTTTGTTGAAGGTCTTCCCGTTTACATTGATACCATTTATCCAAATCCGCCGGAGGCCAGGGGATGGCCTGTATTTGCAGAGTATCCTGACTATATCCAGCAGCAGGAAACATACAATCTTCCCTCACCTGTTGCAGGGGATATAAATGGTGATGGGAGGAAGGAGGTCATTGTGCAGATGCCTTCAGGTAGGTTGTATGCCTATTCAGTTGATGGGAATCCCATCCCTGGTTATCCCATAAAAGCAGGAACAATCACCCGCTCCTCGCCATCTATTTTTGACATTGATGGTGACGGAGATGATGAGGTTGTGTTAAACGGCGGTATGAATGATTCTGCAGATATACGCATATTGAATAACGAACTCCTTTCCTTTGGAACTGGCAGAATAGGAGGGATGCTTTATCCAGTAATCCTTCATGACGGCTCAATTGTTTACTACACCAATGATGGATTCCTGCACAGGATCAATCATGGCGGGAGCGAAATATCTGGATGGCCAGTTTATCTCCCTGGTGTTGTGTGTGTTGGTTCAGGTAACCTGTTTGCTGATGGTAATACAGAGATTGTTGCTGGAACATCTGTTGGGAACAAGGTTTACATTCTTTCTGAGAATGGTGTAAGGCTTGATTCAATGGTTCTGTCTTCAAGACCCAGAGGAATTGCATGTGGGGATTTTGATGGAGACCAGATAGATGAAATAGCAGCTATTGAGTTGAATGGAAAACTCCATGTATTCAGGGGTGGTGGGGAGGAACTCAGTGGATTCCCCTTTACCCAGTCTCATCAGATTTACGCAGATATAGGTGCAGGGGATGTGGATGGGGATGGCTTACCCGAGATTTCTTTTATCACAAAGTATGGATTCCTCTATGTTGTGGATAATGATGGAACCGTGCTGTTCATGAAAAAGGTTCCACGGGTGAATTACATAAGGTATGTGTCACCAATAATTGCAGACCTTGATGGTGATGGAAAAAATGATGTGCTTGTCCATTCAACAGATGGGAAGTTGTACGCCTTCAGAATGGATGGTAAAAATGTTCCAGGGTTTCCGATTGACATCGGGAGTGTGAGTGGCTCAGACCCATACGTGGATGATGTTGATGGGGATGGGAATATTGAACTTATTGCCAGGGATGATGCAGGATACATTCACATGTTCAAACTTCAGGGAAACAGGGTTGACTGGCAGACTTCAGGTGGAAACTTTGCCCGTTGCAGGTGGTTTGGATTTGAATCCGAAGTGAACAGGGACAAGTCTTCGTATGTAAGAG
Organism: Caldifarciminota bacterium; assembly: GCA_021163525.1. Taxonomy (GTDB): domain Bacteria; phylum Hydrothermota; class UBA3072; order UBA3072; family B12-G15; genus B12-G15. The sequence goes on along the minus strand of JAGGTX010000224.1, from coordinate 2,259 downwards.
AAAATATCCTTTCCTTCTCCCCTGAAATTTTCAAAAATAGAGATGTGGTGGTGTATGATGTTTCAGGAAGGAGGGTTTACAGTGGGAAAGGCGTGAAAGGGTTGCCATCGGGTATCTTCTTTGTAAAGGGCGAAAGGATAATGAAAAAGATACTGGTCATCAGGTGATGCAATTTAAGGCATCCTCAATCTCTGGATTTTTATGGAGTATGGTGAATCTGTTTGGTCTTAAAGATGGTGCAAGCTTCACAGCCTCCCTGAATTTCTCCTCCGATACCCCCAACTGTTCAAGGGTTGTGGGGAACCCAACCCTTTCATAGAACTCTTTTATCCTGAGGAATAAACCCCTTTCACCATGGAGTAGAACAGTGAAGAGGGTTGCGAAACCACACTGGATACCGTGAATCAAGGGTTTTTCAAGGATTTTATCAAGGGCATGGCTTATCAGGTGTTCTGCACCACTGGCAGGTCTTGAACTACCATGCCTCTGCATTGCAAGGCCACTTTTTATAAGCCCATGTGCAAGGGTTTTTATAAAAGGGATTGAAAAGGGCTCTTCCTCTGCTTCAAGGAAGGTTTCAGCACCTTCGTATGAGAGTTCCATTGAAGGAGTGTCCTCGGTATCCTTTTTTAACTTAACTGCAAGTTTCCAGTCAAGGATAGCGGATAGATTGGATATAAGGTCCCCTATACCAGCAAGGAGCAATTCCTTCGGTGATGACCTTATGATGGAGTAATCAAGTATCAGAAGTTCGGGTGGCTTTGTCAGGATACTCTCTGGAATGTGATTTTTCTTGATTACACCAATTGGTGAGAATATTCCATCGTTGGAGAGGGTGGTAGGAATTGATACAAATGGGAGTCCAAGATTCCCTGCAGTCACCTTTCCTGTGTCAATAACCTTTCCACCGCCTATTGCAACGAGGAATCTTTTATACTTCACAATCCCTTCCAGTTCTTTTACAGTATCAAAGGTTGAATCCTCAATAACTGATGAATCCCACTCTTTGAAGTAAGCATCTACAAGTTTTCTGGAGATGCCAGAACCGTGTATTGCAATTCCTTCGTCAGGATAAAACCCATACTTTCTCAACAATAGATGGATTTGCTCAAGTATGTTTTCCCCATGCACTATTGAACCTGTCATAGCCACTTAAAAAGGAAAAGCATCATTATCCATATGAGGAAGAGAGATACAGTAATGGGCCATACCATTTGAGGCTGTTTGTTGCTCAGAATTGCCAGAAAACCGAGTATTGTTACAACAATCAAGTAAATCAGAACAACAAGATGGTGTTTTTTGAGCCCTTTTAATAACTGGTGATGGATATGCCCGGTATCAGGTGCAAGGGGTGTTATTCCCTTTTTAAGCCTCCTTACAACTGCTCCACCAAGGTCCATAAGTGGGATTGCAAAGAGGACACCAAATGGGAACATGTTTATATATGAGTGGTCTGGCTTCAGCAGGATATACATAACAATTGATGAGAAAAAGTATATACCTGCATCACCCAGGAAGACCCTCTGTTTCCTTATGTTCCAGAAAAGGAATCCCGCAATTACACCGGCAAAGATATAAAGATATATGTATTTAAATTCACCATAAATTGTTCCCATAAAAATAAGCATAACCAGTATATAGGTGGAGGATAGCCCATCAATGCCATCAAGAAAATTGAGACCATTCACTATTACCATGAACAAAAAGATGGTGAAAAGAAGGGAAGGAAATCCTGAGGGTATTGTGAACCAGCCAAGATTGTATCCCTCAGGTCTGAATAGCAGATAGAAACCAAAACCAGACATACCCTGATAAAAGAGCTTTAATCCTGCCCTTAGGTTTTTTATGTCATCCAATAAACCAAAGATTAAAAGAAACAGGGATAAAAAGAAGAACAAAAGCATTTCCCAGTCAGGTTTGTGAAGGAGAAGAAATATGCTCCAGAAAACAATAAAAAGGGGAATGCCACCCGCTGTTGGGACAGGTTTTCTATGGATGGCGTGTGACTTATACCCGGAAGGTATGTCAACAGGGGTTTTGAACTTTAATGCCACCCTCATAAACAAAAAAGTGAGCAGGGAGGAGAACACACCTGTTATAAGAAACACAAGAATACCATTCATTCCCATACCACACCATAACCTCATTGGAATTTATGTCAAGAACCCCCATCTGGGGACGGAGGATAAATCTATAAATCTATCCTTTATCTAACTGAAAATTAGATGGATAAAGAAACTGTCAAATTTTCAACCTCCG
>JAGGTX010000042.1 GCA_021163525.1 Caldifarciminota bacterium | reverse complement strand
CTCCATGGACAATCCTTATCAACCTGTTGTTGAGTTTCTTCTCAAAGAGTACCCTGTTCATTTTCACTTATTCTCTATGATGTAAACCTTTTTCATCACAACATTCTCAATGGGTCTGTCCCTTGCATCTGTCTTCACATTCTCTATTTTGTGCACTACATCCATCCCTTCTATCACCTGACCAATAACCGTGTACTTACCATCAAGATGAGCAGCAGGACCGCAACATATAAAAAACTGGCTACCATTTGTGTTTGGCCCAGCGTTTGCCATGCCAACGGTTCCCTCAAGGAATTTCAATTTCTGGCTGAGTTCATCAACCACATAGTATCCAGGTCCACCTGTGCCGTCGTTTTCAGGTATGGTGTCCTTGGAAAGGGGGTCTCCTCCCTGTATAACAAAATTTTTCACCACCCTGTGAAAGGTTGTTCCATTGTAAAAACCTTCCTTTGCGAGTTTCATCACATTTGCAACATTCTTTGGTGCGTCGTCCTTGAACAGTGCAATCTTGATGGTTCCAAAGTCTGTCTCAATCACCATGATGTTCTTCTGTGCCTTTGCATACTCCATCTGTTTGAATTCCTTCTTACAGCCCATTAGAGTAAAAAGGCCAATGACAAGCAAAGCAAACCTTCTCATATCGCCTCCTTTCTTCATGTTATCCCTCTTAAATGCCTTTATATCCAACGCCAATGGCAATTCCCCCTCCACTCCTCTCAGTATTTTCCCCATTTTCAGCAGTTCCATGGATAACAATTTTTACCCTGTATTTATGTATAGACTTTGACAGGTATAGCTTTACCATCAACCTTTTAAACTCATCACCATCTGTATCCCTATCAGGGTCAACACTCAGAATCGTGGTCTGGATGGAAGGATTAAGGTCACCAAAAATCCCTGAAAACGAAAACTCAATCCCGCTGGTTATCATATTGAATGAATATTGTGGTATATCAGCCTGAGACTTGTGTGATTGAAATATAACCTTTCCATAAGCGCCCAGATGTCCCAGATTCAGTCCTCCAAGCAGGTTTATATCTATAATTGCAGAGTTCTGATTGTAAGTTCCAAATGCATGGTCTTCTGTATAAAACTCCTTTATAAGGATTATGTCCTCTCCAAGTGAAAATTTATTCAATTTATAATACCCGCTGGAGATGAAGTGAAAAACATCATCTACCACTCTGATGTTTCGAGAGGTCCCGGAGAGTTTTCCATAGCCTCCTCCAATTGCCAGGCGGTCCGAATACCACTGAAGATTTCCCTGTAATGCCCGAAACTCTGTGCCCATAGATGTTGAGTATCCAGAGAAATACAGAATGTTTCCACCGAAAAGGTTTGGATTCCCCTTAATAAATCCAATGTTTAGGTAAGGCACAATATCAATATGCCCAAGATATGGGAACTCAGAGGATTTAACATAACCAAACTTTATACCCAAAGGTATTTTTTTCTTCTGTCCATAGGACAGCATACCAGAAGAGGATGTTAATGTATCACCAGTGTTGTTGAAGGAACGGGAATACCCATATGAGAACCCAAGAAAGCCAGCCGGGCTTTTTTTGATGAATGAGATACCTATAGGTGCAAAGGGTTCACCAGTATAAAGAAGGTTTCTCTGAATTCCAAGTGCATTTGAGAACAGGGCAATGAGTGAACCTATCTGGTGGGTTGTATCCCTTCCATTGATAAAGGTGTAAAAGTTAAGATTCAGGTGAACTATCCCGGTATCCATAAAGTTTATTTCAGCAGGATTACCAATGTTAAATATACTCATAACCAGTATAACAGATAGCATAAAATTACCTCCTTGTTCCTTTTATATTACTCTGTTTTAAACCCTATATTCCTTCCGCCTTCCTCCTGGACAAGTTTTATCTCTCCAAATTTCTCCTCAAACTTCCTTATATTATCCTCAAGGGCATTCATAAGAAGTTTTGCATGCTGGGGTGTCATGATTATTCTGGATTTCACCTTTGCCTTTGGCATACCAGGAAGAATCCTGCAAAAATCAATGATGATTTCAGCGGGTGAGTGGGTTATTATTGCAAGGTTTGAATAAACTCCTTCCACTTCACCAAGTTCAATCTCAATGGGTTTACCCTTCTGTTCCTGTCTCAACATCATAACCTCCTTCTTTTTGAATGTTTACATTGTTTACTTCACACCATTTTTCAAAGATATACAAACCCCATACAGATTGCCATCCCAGTTTTCCCTGTAGAAAGTGAGTATATATCTTTTTGACTCCCTCTCTATTGAAGAGTTCTGAATCCTTAAGCCTTTCCATAACATTAATTTTACCCTCTTTCAACCATTTTTCAAATGGGAAAATAAATCCTTTCTTTTTTCTGGTTTGCATCCAGGAAGGAACATAATCCTTAAATGTTTCATACAACAGGGTTTTATTTTTCCTGTATTTTTCAGGTAATTTTAATACAAATTCAACAACCCTGTGGTCAATTAAAGGGACCCTGACCTCAAGGGAATGTGCCATACTCATGCCATCTGTATCCCTCAGTAGCATATCCCGCATGTATGAGATGAGTTCAAGAGCGGTAATATGGTTTAACTCACTCACATTGTTTGTGTTTATAATCCTTGCCAGGAAAATTGATGGGTTAAAAAAACCTCTATCAAGCCCAAGGAGGGATTCAACATATCTGCTCGTGAGAATCCCCCTTATTGAAAAATAGGCATCCTCTAAACTGCCTGGGGTACTCATAAATTCTGCTGCTCTTAAATACTTTCGTTCTTTCTTAAGGAAGGCTATGGTTTTTATCCCGGTTTTCATTATCGGGCTCTTCCGTATCTTTATCAATTTTGGTATGTAGTGGAAGGAGGAGTATCCACCAAAGAGTTCATCACCCCCAAGCCCTGATAGAGCCACCACCATTCCATTTTCCCTTGCAAATCCTGAAACAAAGTATGTGTTCACACCATCAATTGTTGGCGTATCCATACTTTTGATAATGGTATCAATCTTGTTGATGACATCGGTGTGGGTTACCACCTTCTCCCTGTGAATGGTTCCAATAAACTCTGAGGCATTTCTGGCATATGCTCCCTCATCGTATTCCTCTTCTTCAAACCTGATGGAATATGTATGAAGGTCCTTTTTATACTTTGAGGCAATTGCTGTGACTATTGTAGAGTCAAGCCCCCCACTCAAAAATGAACCAAGTGGAACATCACTGACAAGTCTCATATTTACAGATTCCTCAATAAGGGATCGAAGATTTTCTTTGATCTCTTCATCGGATAAGTGATTGATTGTCTGGTTTAATGGGAGTTCCCAGTATTTTACAGGTTTTCCTGTAAGAAGCCACTGATAATGGCCTGGAGGGAATTCTTTAATTCCCCTGATTGGGGTATCAGGAAATTTAGCACTTCCGAACATCAGAAAGCCGGTTGTTCCTGACATATCAAGTTCTGGTCTCACCAGTCCGGATGCAAGTATCCCCCTTACTTCACTGGCAAAGACAATTCTCTCACTTTCATTATAGATATAAAGGGGTTTTATACCGAGTCTGTCCCTTGCCATCAGAACATCCCCTCTTTCTCCGTCATATATTACAATTGAAAACATCCCGCGGAAAAGGTTAAGGGATTTCTCCTTTTCATGAATAAATAACCTGGCTGCAACCTCTGTGTCGGAACATGAGAAGAATTTTTCTCCCCTTCGTTCAAGATAATTTCTAAGGTTCTTAAAGTTGTAAATCTCACCATTCATTGCGATGACAGTTCTGCCAATTTTCATTGGTATTGAGGCTCTATCAGAAAGGTCAATAATCTTCAGTCTTACAGCCCCTATCCCTATTTTTTTATCAGGGGAAATAAAAATGTCATTCTGGTCAGGCCCCCGGTGTTCCATTGCTTCAATCATCCTTTTGAGCCGGGATGGATCCACCAAGCCTTTTTTTTCAATTATGCCCGCAATTCCACACATAGGTTAAGAAGTGTATTCTCTATGGTAATAATGGTAATACCTGTATTCCCTTTGAATGTTAATTTTGTTCATGATAAAACCAAGGAGGTTATTCTGGGATCTCAACTGGTCTTTTGCACGGAGAAGAAGGGGTCTGGGTGTTTCTCCATGTGAGATTACAAGTGCCATACTATCAACCCTTGCGCAAAGAACAACTGCATCTGCTACTGAAAAGAGGGGGGGTGAATCAAGGATGATTACATCGTAAATTTCTTTAAGGTCGTCAAGCAATTTTCTCATGCGTTCTGAATCAAGAAGTTCAACAGGGCTTGGTGAAGAGGAACCTGAAGGAAGAAAATACAGACCATCCACCTTAACAATGGGAGGTTTTTTCAATTCACCACTCAGGTAATCAGAGAGTCCTGGTGACCTTTCAACATTCATTGCCTGATAGAGTCTGGGTTTCCTCATGTCTGCGTCAATAAGGAGAGTTTTCTTGGAAAGTGAGAAGGAATAGGCAAGATTTGAAGACACAAAGCTTTTTCCTTCTCCTTTTGTAAGGCTTGTGATCAGTATTACCCCTGGTTTTTCCTCCGGACTTGATAAAACTATATTTGTTCGCAGGGTTCTGAAGGCCTCTGCTACATGGGAATCAGGGTGCTCCATAACATAGAGAAATCCGTCTTCTCCGTCCATCCTTGGAATCAATCCCAGTGCTGGTGCTTTCAGAATTGTAGAAACCTCTTCATCGGACTTTATAGATGGATCAAAGTAATCAACAATGAATGCAAGCCCGATGCCTATGATAAGCCCAAGAAATATGAAGAATATAGTCTTTTTCGTCTTGGGAAGTTTAAGCGGAGTCTTTACAATGGGAGCCTGGTCAAGCAGAATTACATCACCAATCTCACTTGCCTCTGTAATCCTTGCCTCTTCAGATTTTTCAAGGAGCATCATATAAATTTTCTCGTTCGCCTTTCTTTCTCTTTCAAGCCTTGCAAGTTCAATCTCCCTTTCGGGTATGGACTCAAGTTTGGCTCTGTATTTTTCCAGAATCTTCTTATAAGCCCCTTCCTTTGCCCCAAGGGAAGCAAGGTCTATCTTCAAGAGGATGGACTGTTTCAGAAGTTCCTGGATGTTTCCTAGAGGGTCTGGTGTTTCTTCAGAGGAGAACAATTCATTCACCTTATCCTTCAATGCCTTCCTTGTATTGTCAATCCTCTTCTGGATGCTTAAAACCTTTGGGTCATCCTTTGAAAATCCCTGTATCAGGAGTCTTGATCTTTCATTTTCAAGTTCAGCAAGGCTCTTCCTCAGATCCTCAATCAAAGGAAGTATTGATTCCCAGGTTGTTTCAAGCAGTTTTTTTTGCTGATTATCCATTCTTGATTGAATAAGGTTTAATCTCTTCTTGAGTGCCTCCTTCTCCACAAAGAGTTTCTGATATTCTGCCTCAAAGTCTGTGAGTTTTTCAACAAGGGCAGATGTTTCCGATGATATTTCAAGGGTTAAGTGCTTCTTTTTGTATTCCTTCAATTTCTCCTCTGATTCCTTCAACACCCTTTCCATCTTTTTTAGTTGTGCTTCAACAAACTGTTTCAGCGCACTCACCTGGAGTTTCTTATTCTGTATATCAAATTTTTGATAGTTTTGTGCAATGCCATTTGCAAAATAATATGCCATGTAGGGGTTATTTTCCCGAACAGTAATTTTTATAATGTTTGAGTTTCTCAGGGGTTCAATCTGTATTCTCCCTGAATATATATCGGATAGAATCCTTCTGAATGCCTCTTCCCGGCTGGAGAGGCTGGAAAGTGCGAGTGCTGAATCAGGGAGGTTTTCTGCGACCATCTTCATGAGGGATTGACTCTTCAGAAGCAGAGTGTGATTCACCATCTCGTTACCTGACATAACCTGATAGTTTGTAGTGCCAAAAATCCCTACAGGTTTCTGTCTTATAAGCATGGTGGTTGAGGTCTCATACACAGGGGGTGCTTTGATGTAATATATAATGGAAAAAACAAGTGTTAAAACCATCACGGAGGAAATAATCCACCACCTCCTTCTGAAGACGCCAATATAGTGCTCCAGTTCAACCCTGTCTTCGTGCATGGAATAATATTACATCCATCCATGGATTAGTCAACAGATTAAAAACAGATAAATTGGAGTAAAAACTGTCAAATTTTCAACCTCCGCATATGTTATGACTATAGATATGAGAGTAAAGCTAGAGAGTGGAGTAAGAGGGAGTAGAGGAGTGGATGGGTGTGTTGATTTCCGTAGGAAATCAACGTTTTT
>JAGGTX010000109.1 GCA_021163525.1 Caldifarciminota bacterium | reverse complement strand
TATGTATTCTTAAGAGAAGACCATCCAACCGTTTCCTACTACAGGCCCAGTGGCTGGGATTGGGCTGTTCTTCCCACGAATGCATCAGGCACCCATACTGTTCCCTCAAACCTCTCGGGTTCCTGGGTGGACGGTTCTGGAAATGTATACACCCACCTTGCGTTGATAAACAGGTCTCCTATTGACATTTCAACATCCTCAGGGACAGCAAGAGACACATTTGAAAACTATTGCTTCCTGGACAACTATTCTGTCTGGTATGGCACAGCCGAAACCCTGAATGCTTACGCCAGCCTTTCATACTCAGACCAGAGTGTTTATATACCGGGTGGAAGGCACACACTCCTTATGTGGGCCGACTTCAATGACAATGTCCAGGGGAATGTGTTTAATGTCTCTTATAGATACTGGGGTAAGCAGTATAATTTCAGAGCACCTGTTTTCCCCGTTAATACATCTGTTCTTGAATCATGGGTTCCACCAATGACAGGACCATTTGCAGGTTACTTAGAAAACTGCACTGCTTACAAACTCAACCTTACTCAGCCAAGATGGTATGTATTTGGTGTGAGGGATTTCAACATCAATGCTGCTGGAGATACATTTGATGTTGACCTTAAGGTGTATTCAGATGGTCCCACAGACCCATACACTGGATATTCCCATACCATAGGTGCCTCTGCATTGGGTCCTGGGATGGTGGACTTTGTTGTCCTGGATGGAAGAAATATTGATTCTGTTTTTGCTGGAATTTACAACTTCCTTGACAGCAGGGATTCTGCTTATGTGAATTTTTCAATTTCAATGTCCCCTGACTCATTCGGGGACTGGACTGCTGAAAGAAGAGGTAAGGTTGATAATTTCAATTACGCTTCTGATGTTGTGAAGGCATACGAATTCCCTGTTCCAACAACGGCCACATATGCATGCTCTGTTGTGAATGCAAGTGGTTCTGACCTGGGGATCGGTGTCTATTACGGGAATAATGTGATGGGAAGGTCTAAGGGAATTGAATCGGATGTGAATGGTGCAGGTGGTGACGAAGGCCTATCTCTATCCCTTAATGCGAATGACACAGTTGCGATAGTTGTCTGGAAGAATGACAATGTTACAGCAAAGGGAGCAGGCTTTACTGTATACATTAAAAACACAGGGACGGGTGAATACTGCGGGCCTTCACTTGCCACACATAACATGTATCTGGGTTACTCAATCTCAATGGAAGGCGTGGTTATAAAAATTGCCGGTAATGGGATTTTATCATCGGAGATATACAGGTCAGAGGATAACCAGCATTTCTCACTTATAGGTGAAACCAGCGGTTCTACATATCTGGATGCAGATGTTGATCCCGGCAGGGTTTACTGGTACAGGGTGAAATCAACCTTTGATGATGGGCATGTTGAGACAAGGGAGGTCAGGGTGGTCTTCAATCCCATAGAGGAACTCTCCTTTGCATTCAACCCGGGGAACCACCTTCTGAATGTGAGTATTCCTTCAAGAATGAAAGTTGAACTCTCTCTGTTTGATATAACAGGAAGAAGGGTTTTGACACTGATAGATGGAAAGGAGATGAAGGCAGGAATATATAGATACAGCCTTGGGAACCTATCAAGTGGACTTTACTTCGTTGTTCTCAAGGGTGAAAATAAGAGAATTTCGGATAAGGTGGTAATCCTTAAATAAAGAGGGGGGCATTCAGCCCCCCTCTTCTTTTTTATCTTTTTCCATTTACTTCAACTTCACTATTTTTATCCTGCCTATTTCCCCAATTCCTCTGGCAGTGGCTGTTATAAAGTAAACACCTGAAGGGAATTTCTCCCCATCCAGGGAGATACTCGTTATACCTGCTTTCATTTCACCGTTGTGGATGACCTGCCTTTTTCTGCCGGAAAGGTCATAAATCGTTATCAGGACATCGGTTTTCTCTGGAAGCCCGATATTCAAGACAACCTTTGAAAGGAACAGGCTGCTGTTAGATGTGATAAAGGGGTTTTTGGGTATAAATTCAGGAACATCAGTGGCACCAATCAGGAAGTTGTAAACCCTCTGGACAAAATCCTTTGTTGTCAGGGGATGGAGCCTCTGTACCGGGACAGAAGTGCCAAATGTCCTGTATGTTCCGCTATCATAGTAATGTGCGATGGTATCTCCCCTCTGGTTGGTAAGGGCGGCAACTGAAGTAACATTGGTTTTGAACCTATCCTGAGCAAGCTGTTCTTCTGAAACTATTGATGTAAAACCATCAAAAATTGTGCCTCCTTCACCATAAACAGTATCAGAAGCAGAACCCATAAAGAGGGAAGTCACATTGAAGAGCGTATCAAAGGAGTATGCATGGCTGTATCTGGGGTCATAATACCAGCACCTTGTTCCTTCAAGGAACATTCCCATCTTATACTCATTCAGATAGGACTTTATTATATCAACCACTTCTGAGGTATCAGGAAGTATGTATCTATCTGGAAAAACACCAAAGGTTGCCCAAAGGGTGAGAAAATTCCCAATGTAAGGAGCATAAGGCTTAAGATCCTCTGTATAAAATCCTTTAAGCCCCAGTGAATCGGTCAATATTGAGTAAAGTGTCTTTCCAAACACCCTGTTGGGTGCCGGGTTCCAGAGAAGGAATTGACCCGATGGAACTCCTGAATAGACTGTCTCCACATATGTATTGTTGAAGATGTTCTGGTCCTGGGAGGATTCAATCCTGGCAGTGATAATGTAATACACATCAAAGCCCATGGGTCTCCACTGTTCGTAGGTGATACTCAGGGTATCCCCTGTATCCAGATAAGTGGTGTCATATGAAGAAAATACCTCTATTCCACTTGAGTCAACACTAAGCCTTGATACACATGCAAATCCTGAATCTGAGATGTTTGCAATGTTTACCTCTGGTGTGTAATAAACACCAGGTTTTACTATTAGCGGAGGGCTTTTAAGGGAGAGGAGAGAGGCATCGTAATGTATCGTGCCTGTATCGCAGAGAACCCGAATCATGAAGTCCTCATCCGTAAAGTGATACCAGTAACCCTGATAATAGTAATAACTATTCCCAACACTTCCACTCTGGTCTGCTCCAAAAACAGGGTATTGGGATGGAGAAGTGTTCTCAGCAGACACATAGAATGGCTGTGGTATCTTCAGACTGGTGTCAGGAACATCAACATAAGTGAATCCATATGGCCTGGACTGATTCAACTGGTCACCTGGATAGAAGATTATATCAGAAGGTAATATCTTTTCCTGTGAAGGAAGCGTGTCTTCTTCCAAGAACAGATTGATTCCAACAGTATCGGGTGGAGTATCAAAATCTGTATACCAGTAGAAGAACAACTTCCTGGGTTGAATGAACTTATTTGCTCCGAAGGGTTCAAATCTTGAGGCTATCCTATCCCCCTGATTCCATATGTAGTATGCCTCAGGTTCACCATCGTCATAGGCAATTATAACTCCCTGGAAATAGGTTTGCGGTGCAGTTTCAATGGCATTGCCACCTGCGTCAACCGCCTTAACCCAATAATCAATCCTGCTTCCAGTGGGCTGTTGTGGAATGTTGAAGAAGAAGGTATCACCATGTGAAGAATCAGGGATAATTCCAGATGCACCACCACCCTCCACAGAATAGAATAAGGTTTCTGCCTGAACACCATTTCTGTCAAAGATATAAACAGGCAGGTTCAATGCACCCAGAACGCCCTCTGTATATGTATCAGGCCCTCTATATCTCACCATTGGAGGTGTTACATCTGTGTCAAGTCCCTCTATGAGGAACTCGTCCACAAACCATCCTGTTTCATTGTAACCAGGGTCACTGACAAGTTTGAGTGTGAGTTTGTATTGGGTGCCTGTATAGTTACCAAGGGTGGATGTGATTTTATACCAGTTTGCTGAATCCCCATTGAAGGTTGCCAGTATTTCCGTCTCACCGGTTGATAAGTCCTGCAAGACGAGGTATCCATAGTCAAAACCCGCTTCAATGTAGTGCTTTGTCCAGAACGAGAGTTTTGCATCTGCAAATGATGAAAACTGTAGAGTATCCTTCAATGATGTGGCAAGAACAGAGCGGTCGGGATAGTTGGCATAAGCAGTGTCAGTAAAGCTGTAATCTCCGCCATAGGAATACTCATCCGTGATATCCCAGACACCTGTCCAGAGGTCAAGCCCTGTTTCGTAATCATCAAATACAATTACATGGGTTGTGTATACCTGCCTTGAGAGGGTATCATTTGAATGGTCACTGTCCTGGGAAAGGTTTGAATAAGCATATACAGTGAATGTATCCTTTGTGGCCACGCTCCAGTCAGCAAGCTGAATTGTTGTATCAGCATTTGCTGGAAGTCCATGGATTAAAAGACTATCCCCATAAACAAGGTTTGAGAGTTTATCGTAAATCCTGACAACTGCATAGAAATCCGGAACTGTGTCTGTTGAGACATTTGCCAACTTAAAAATAACAGAATTTGGTCCGTCTATATTTGAGAACTTCTTTGGCCACATTATTGAAACAGGATAGAGGTCAAAGGATTGGACAGTGACACCAAAGTAGCCGAACACAGACGACATAAAATTCACCCTGTCAGACTTTCTCAATGCCTCAAATGGAGCACCAAAGAAGAACATTTTTCCATTCTTTGTTGTTCCTGCACTATCAACCCTGTAACCAACTATGCCTCTGTGTCCTGTACTCACTTTTACAGATATAAAAGATGAATCAGCATTATTCGTATCAATGGTTATCTGGTCTGACCAGTCATTGCTGGGGTCGTTTACAAGCCTTGATATGGAATCCAGGGGAAACACATATGCATCTCCAATAGTATCCCCAACCCCAAACACAGTATCACAACCTTCATCTGAATAACCCAAAACATAAAGATAGGAGGGAATTCCTGGCCCGGACTCTAAATTGTAAAGCACATCCTCACCACTCAACCATAAATTTCCACCAGAATTAAGATATGCGAGAAGATGGACCGTATCATCGGCGGTAAGGGAAGTATTGTAGTCGGGTTCATTCCATATCACAATGGGGTATGCTTTAAGGAGATTGGAATCAGGTCTGAAAGTAGAATCGTTAATGGAGAAGACCTCACAGGAAATCCCGAGGCTTGAGATAATCTCCAGCCAGTAGGTTTCGTATCCCACGCCTTCATTGGATGACTGTCCACCATCATCATCAACAAAAAGGACCGTGGGTTGTTTTGGTGCTGGCTTTTCTGCCTTATTAAGTATCTGAACCTGTGGTGTGACTGGAAAGGACCTAATAACCTTTTCATGGGTGATTGGGTGGGTGAAGGTATTCAGACCAACACTGAAAAGTAGTGTAATAAAAAGCATAGACACCTCCTTTTAATACGGTTAAAGGTTGTTCCATAAACCCGAACAAAGGTTTCTGCACCCTTTGCTTCTTGACCGACCCCATCACTTTAACAGTACAAATTTGAGCACACCTCTTTTATGGTTCAAAAACATATACTTTGCAAAGTATACCCCTGCTCTGTCAGGCATACCAATACTCAATGTGTTTTCACCGGTGTTAAGATGATAAACCTTTGAGAAGACCATCCTTCCTGCAACATCGTAAACATGAATACTGAATTTACCAGCACAGGGTGAAACAATGTCAAGTTTGCAACTGCCTGACTTATAAATCATCCTGTTTTTTATACTGAACTTTAAATGCTTACTCAATCCAGTCATCCCTGCATTGCAGCCAACAGAGAGATACAAAAGTCCTGGAATGGATGAGGCCTTTGAGGAATCCCTGTAAAAATACGCATAAATGACAAGGGAATCATAACTCAATGTATCAAGCATGGTTATATCAAAGGAATCACATATGGATGATGAATAAAATCCCTCCAGATTGCCTGGAAGCTCTGCATCAGGGACAGGTATAAGTGAATCTGAATAAACATATGCTACCCTGAAAACAATGGAGTCATCCGGTGATGATTTTATGTATTTTACCCATCCCCAATCACTCCTTCCAGGTGATGCCATGGAGAGGGCACTGTATGAAATAGGCGGTGAAACAAAGGTTCCTGAATAGATGTTATGGATTGTTTTAACCTGAACATTAACATTATCAATACCACAACCATAACTCCTTGAATTGGCATCCAGGTATCTCCAGCAGAATTTTGCACTATCAGAGGGAAGGTATTGGGATAGGTCAAAATGGAGCCAGCCTTTGATGCTTTCCAGGTCTGTTCTCAAAATAAGGGTATCCCCTGTTCCACCAGAGTATCTTATCATGTAAGTATAGAGTGTTTCCTGTGGAGACTGACTCATTTCCCTGAATCCAAGGCCAAATCTCAAAGTTAAAGAATCAGCAAATGAAAGGTCAATGGTAGGAGAGATGAGTGCTTCATCACAGAGGGTATCGGTTGTTCCTGCTGTGTAATCTGCATAGAATGCATATTTCGTTCCATATTGTGGTGGTTCATAACCCTGTATGTCCGAAGTGGTGCCTCCCTGCCACCTCTTGCCATTTGCATTACCATCTATCACGGTCCATCCAGATGGAGGGAATCTGCCTTCAAAATCCTGGTCAATTTTTTTTATCCATCCCAATATTGAGTCTGGTAAAATAAGGGTGTCTCCATAAAGGGTAAGGGAATTCAGGGTTCCCAGTTCAAATTGCTTTGCACCCTTTATACCCCAGATACTATAGGAGAGTGATGTATCAATACGAACAGACACAACAGGGCTTATTGGAGAACAAATATTTGAACCCCTATAATCCCTTGAAACAATACCTATGAAGTAGGTTGAGTCGTTTAATAGAGATGTTGAAAGAGGGTGTTCCACAAGTGAATTGCCACCAGAATAAACAATCTCAGAATCAACAATGGATGAGAAATCCCTATCCTTTGCTATATATATGATATTCTTCAAGGAGTCTCCATCTCTGTCATATGCACGGAATTTAACCAGAGGGTTAGAAGTGTTTAATAATTCAAGATTGAAGGGATGCACAATCTCGGGCATTTCAGGGGCCTTATTCAGTGGTCCTGTTATAACAAGTGCATAGGGTTGAGGCCCAAAAGGGGTCTTACTGGCTGAAACAGTCACACTGAAAGTAGTATCAGTGATCTTTGGAGCCGGAACCCAGACAACCTCAACAGGGTTTATACTATCAGGTGAACCTCCGGTGCATGAATATCCATCCTTGAATACATTGCCAAGGTATGTTGAATCCTTTATTGTAACACAAAGGTCAAGGTCATTAACAAGCGGGTCAAGTGCAGATTGAATCCCTGGATAATCCATCCATACAAGCACAATCTTCAATGGAATTCCTTGACCCTGGTATACCTTGAATGTATAGGCCTTTACCTCTCCCTCGCTTAATCCCTCATGGTTATCATCAATATACAAAACAGAAGAGTCTCCAGGGAAGTAAAGTGCATTATCCAGAACAACAAGCCCCCACCCCTGTCCATAAGAGGGAACTGGATTTGTATAACCACCGGTCATATTTACCGTTGCTGCAATCATGGTTGCCTTTATCAGTGCACCTGATGGATTAATTGCATTATCCGGGTTTTTCACTCCTCCAGGATAATAGCCATCCGTATAGTACTGCCTTACAAGGGCAGCAAGCCCTGCTGCTGCAGGGCATGCCATGGATGTTCCACCCATCTCACAGAGGTAGGTCCCGTTGCTTGTTCCTCCTTCTGAATTACCAGAACCCGGATTGCCAGTTGTGGGGTCACCATCACTCCAGGCTGAATAAATGAAGTATCCACCAGGAACAGATATATCCGGTTTCAAAAGCCCTTCATCCGTTGGTCCATGTGATGAAAACCATGCCATTGTCATAAGGTCATTATCATTAATGTTATCCGATGACCAGTTCAGGCCGTCCTCATCCCCATGATAACCAGGGTCCTGCCAGACAGTATTGGTCCCATAATTGCTTTCAGAATTGTTGCAACCTGCACCAGCCTGGGATGCCCCCACGGCAATCACGCCCTTTGCTGTTGCAGGGGATGTAATGGAATCTGGACTAGGACCTCTGTTCCCGGCAGAAACAAAGATAACAAAATCTTTATGGTCCCAGAGAAACATGTCACATTGCTCTGCATCTGTATCATAACCATTAGCACCAGTTCCCCATGAATTTGAATGGATTCTTGCACCTGCATTGTATGCCCATAGAAAAAGGTTGTTTAAGTCAAGGGGCAGTCCATCAAGTCGTTCAGACTCGTTATACTGGTCCTGGGGAGTTGTGGAAATATCCTGGAATGCTATTAAGGCCATTGGAGCCATTCCATCACCCCTGGCAAGAACACCATCCTGGGATGGGTCATGACTGCATGAATCTCCAGCAATAGTACATGCAGTATGAGTGCCAT
>JAGGTX010000190.1 GCA_021163525.1 Caldifarciminota bacterium | reverse complement strand
TATCCCTTCTCATGAGTTTCAGGTTCTCCCTTATCCTGTCAGATATAACAATGGAGTCATTTATTGAATAACCGAGTATGGTGAGCAATGCGGCTATCATTGGAATTGTGAATTCCCTGCCCGTGAGGGTAATAATCCCGAGGGTAATAAAAACATCGTGGAAAAGGGCAACCACAGAGGCAACTCCAAACCTGAATGTGAATCTTATTGTTACATATATAAGGATTCCTATCATACCAAGGAACACAACCCACAGTGCCCTCACCTGAAGCCCCTTACTTACAGCAGGCCCAACCAGTTCCTCCCTCGGGAACTCAACCTTCCCGCCATTGGCAAGGCCTTTGAGGGTTGACTTGATTTTATTCATAACCTCTGATTCACTCTCCTTGACCTTGATAAGGAATACATTTGTCCCGGTATACCTCTGTATGGTTGCATCCGGGAAACCTATATCCATCAATGCCTTCCTTATTGACTCTGTATCCACATTCTTTTCGTAGGAGACCTCAAGGAGATAACCACCTGTGAAGTCAACCCCATACCTTGGGCCTTTGTTAATCACAAGGGCAATTACTGAGAGGATGATAAGTCCAAGGGAGAGATAGTAGGCAATCTTCCTTCTTCTGAGAAAATCAATGTTTGCACTTTTGAAGAACTGGAGCATCTTCAGACTCTTTATCTTCTTCAGGGATATGGTCTCCATCACTGTTCTTGTAACAAAAAGTGCTGTGAAGAATGAAGCCACAAGACCTATGGATAGAGTGACAGCAAATCCCTTAACAGGACCTGTTCCAAACCAGTAAAGGATTATCGCCGCAATAAATGTGGTTGCATTGGCATCCAGTATCGTTGTGAAAACCCTTGTATAGGCTGCTTCAAGTGCGGTCCTGAATGTCTTTCCACCCTTGAGTTCCTCCCTCAACCTCTCAAAAATCAGCACATTTGCATCCACAGCCATACCAACTGTGAGGATTATACCTGCAATACCAGGCATTGTGAGTGTTGCCCTGAATGCAGAGAGGATTGCAAGCAGATAAATTATGTTAAGAATAAGGGCGAGGTCTGCAATGGCTCCAGCCACCATGTAGTATATGAGCATGAATAAAAGAACCGCAATGGAACCTATGATAAAAGACCTTGCTCCAGCCTTTATTGAATCAAGCCCGAGCGCAGGACCAATGGTTCTCTCCTCCACAATCTTCAGAGGTGCTGGTAATGCACCAGCCTTTAATACGATAGCAAGTGCCTTTGCATCCTCTACTGTTGAATTCCCCATTTCAATCAGTGACCTGCCATTGGGGATCCTCTCTCTGACAACGGGTGCTGACTGGACAATATCATCAAGGACAATTGCAATCCTTTTTCCAATATTTGCACCAGTAATCATTGCCCATTTTCCACTCGCCCTCCTGGTCATGGTGAGTTCAACCTTCACACCAGATGGGTTGTTTGGGGTTCCAACACCAGGAACTGCATCAAGGATAGCGTCGCCTGTAAGAAGTGGCTCGGACTTCACCAGATAAAGGGAAACAGTTGTATAACCTTCCCTTACAACAGGTTTCCCCCAGAGAAACTCATACCCATAGGGAATCAGTTTTTTCACTTCAGGGTCATTCAAAAACTTATCCACAACAGGTTTGTAATCCACCTCTATACTGTTATCCTGGCCAACAATGAAACCAGAAAGGCTCACTGTATCACCATAAGTATTTTTAAGATACTCATCAATGGCACTCACGGTTTTTGAAAAAACATCAGGGTCTGCAACCAGTTTAAATTCAAGTAGTGCAGTTCTACCTATGATCTCCTCTGCCCTCTCCCTGTTTATCACACCTGGCAACTGGACAAGGATCCTGTCTGTTCCCTGCTTCTGTATCATGGGCTCGGAAACACCAAACTGGTCAACCCTGTTCCTTATAATCTCAAGTGCCCTGTCAAGTGCGCCCTGTTGTTCCTCTGGTTTAAGTTTTGATTTGTCAATCTGCAAAACAATGTGCATACCACCTTTAAGGTCCAAACCAAGGTGGAGGGCCCTTGAGGCTATCTTCTTCAAAACAAGTGGGTCAATGTTTTCTTTCTGCTCCTGGGTCATTCTAAAGTAAACATAGGAATAGTGGAGTTGCCACAATGCCAGAACCGTGACTATAATAATGATAAGCCATTTCCATTTTAGTGTGCGCATCTCACCTCCTCAGATAAAGATTTTTCTTCCCTTCCCGATAATATCATTCAGGGCATCCTTGAAGTAGTTTGTGGTTTGTAAAACCTCAGGGTCCACATTTTTCTTATAAAAATCCCATGATTTTTTTATCTCCTCACCAAGCAACTGTTTAAGATTACCATCCCTCAATCCCTGTTCTATCTTGTCCTTGTGATAAAGTAGCAGGTCCTTTGCAAGGGACCTTGCAAGCCTCTTTGCATGCCTGTGTTTCTGTTTCTTCTCCTCTGGCCAATCAGCAGGGAAATCGTCCATTCCACCAAGACCAAGTGCGGCTTTAAGCCTTGCTGCTGCCTCTGCTGTGGAAGATGGGGGAGGAGAGGGCTGCCTGGATGGAGGTGGTTGTTGCTGGAAAGTAGGTTTTGCTGGTTGTTTGAATGCTGGTTGCTCCTGAACACCCATCCCGGCAGGCTTTTCTATACCCTCAAGGAAGGATTCTCTTGCTCCAGGGGTTTCTGCCTGTGCTGGTTGTGAAGGTGGTGTGGATGCTTCAAAAGAAGGTGCAGGTTTTTCATAGGTGGGAGGCGCTGAAGGAGCAACCTCCTCAACAGGCTCAAGATGGATATTTAAGGGCTCTCTATAA
This sequence comes from Caldifarciminota bacterium, assembly GCA_021163525.1. Lineage (GTDB taxonomy): Bacteria > Hydrothermota > UBA3072 > UBA3072 > B12-G15 > B12-G15. The sequence continues at coordinate 11,110 of JAGGTX010000190.1, read as the reverse complement.
ATGGTGAAGATGTTCCCACAGGATGGACATTGAACTGGTGCACCTCCAACTGGCACATCCCCATCTCTCACCCTATATTTCTTCTTACACTTAGGGCATTCTACAATCATTTTTTGCCTCCTGTTTTTTTCATTTATGTAATTAACTTAATAGATTATAAAGATGTGTCAATAAGTTTTGTTTGAAAAAGGAAGGGTTTTACTTCTTGAATATTATTTAATCGGAGACTGCACTGTAAAGGATATGGTAGGTCTCAACCTCCATTGTGGTTTTTGCAAGCCTCTTTGTGAGTTCCTCCATAATAGCCCTGTAAATCTTAACAGCAAGTTCAGGGAATAGTTGTTCAATCTTTCTCAAAATGGGTGGAGTAATCCTTAAAAGTTTCATCTCAGTTTTAGCCCTCACAGTGGCGGTTCTTGGAACCCTCAAAAAAAGACCGATTTCACCAAAGAAAGAACCTTCACCAAGGGTGGCAAGGACAAGTGGTTCACCCGCCTTTTCAGAAATCACCTCTGCCTCACCAGATATTATGTAAAACATCTCCCTCTTTGTTGAACCCTCCTCTACAATCACCTTTCCAGGTTTTGCCTTTATCTCCTTCATCACAGCAAGAAGTTTCTCATACTCCTTTTTTTTCAAATATTTAAATAGCCCCTTCATAAATACCCTCCTATTTACCCAGGTTTCTCAATACAAGCTTTGCAACTGCCTTTAGTGTTTCAAAGACACCAATCCCTTCTGTTGCCACTGCCTCAAAAGAAGGAACTTTGAGAATATTCAGGGCCTTCTCCAGTTCCTCAATTGGGGCTATGTTGGGCAGATCCCTCTTGTTGTACTGGATAACAAATGGAATTTTATCCAGGGAGAGGTTGTACTCCTTGAGATTCTCAATAAGGTTTTCCATGCTTTCAATGTTGTCCTCAAATCGCTCTATCTGGGAATCCGCCACAAAAATAATCCCATCAACACCCTTCAGTATTAGTTTTCTTGAGGCATTGTAATACACCTGTCCTGGAACTGTGTAAAGGTGGAATCTCACCTTAAACCCCTTCACTGTACCCAGGTCCACAGGCAGGAAGTCAAAGAAAAGGGTTCTATCAAGTTCTGTATCAAGGCTTACAAGCTTTCCCCTCTGTTCTGGTGTTATCTTTGAATAAATGTATTTAATATTCGTGGTCTTTCCCCCAAGACCCGGTCCATAATACACAATCTTGCAGTTTATTTCCTTTGACGCATAGTTAATTAAGGACATCTACCCTCCGCTACTTGAACAGATTATCAAGTTCAGACTCCGCCTCGCTCAAAAAGTCACTATCAATGGTCTTCTGGTAAGAACCTTTAATCCGTGTGAATATGGTCTTGAATATACCATCAAGTTCCTTTGAAACCTGGTTGGCCTTTATCCTCACAAGCCCAAGTGTTGTTCTTTTATCAAAAACGATTGCAAGGATGAGTTTTTCAGCCACTATGGATATATATATACTCTGGTTCTCGCCCTGATGGAAAAGGGTGGAAAAGGCATTTTCGCCGATGAGAAGTGCAAGTTGTGCTGTTGCTGCAAAATCAGCAGCAGAAAGGGTGGCAAAGGATGGAACATCAAGTGTTGAAGTATCTCCTACAGAGGTGATAAGCTGGCCCGCCCTGTCTATAAGAAGAACAGTGCGGGCATTGGTCTCTCTCAGAAGCTTTTCCAGCACCTGGTTTATCTTCCAGAACTCTTCTTCAAATATATTCAGTTCATCCGTGCCCAATTTACAGTCCAGCCTCCTCCAATTTTAACAGCTTTTCCCATCTTCTATCAACTTCTTTCTGTATATGCTCAATCATCCATTTGTTCTCTTCCTTAAAGAGGTGTCTGAACCTTCCCTGCATCTTGAGCCAATCCTCAACCGGTTTGAACTTCCTGGGTTTAACAGTTACCCTATGAACACCATTCTCAACTTCATAGAGTGGCCAGTATTTTGTCTCCACTGCAAGTTTTGCAACCTTTATTGTATCCTTTGTTGGATAATACCAGCCAAGAGGGCATGGAGAAAGAACATCAATAAATGCTGGGCCTTCTATGGACAATGCCTTATCCACCTTTTGCATCAGGTCCTGATAGTATCCAGGGGATGCCTGTGCAACATAAGGAACACCATGTGATGCAATTATCTCTGTGAGGTCTTTTCTCCACTGCATCTTCCCTGGTATCTTCTTCCCTGCTGGTGAGGTGGTTGTATGTGCGCCAAATGGAGTGGCACTGCTTCTCTGTATCCCTGTATTCATGTAGGCCCCATTATCATAACATATATACAGCATATCATGCCCTCTTTCCATTGCCCCTGAAAGTGCCTGAAGCCCTATGTCATATGTTCCACCGTCCCCGCCAAAGGCAATAAAGTTTATCTTCTTCTTAATTTTGCCTTTCTTTTTCAATGCCCTGTATGCAGTCTCCACTCCAGAAATTGCAGCTGCAACATTCTCAAAGGCAACATGGAGAAATGGCACCTCCCAGGCAGTGTATGGGAAGATTGTTGACACAACCTCCATACAACCTGTTGCAAACCCAACCACTGTATCCTTTCCTGCAACCGAAAGAACCTGCCTGATAATGATTGTAGCACCACAACCTGCACATGCCCTGTGCCCTGGTGCAAAGAGTTGTTCAGTCCTGGCAATCTTCTTTATATCAATCACACCCATTTTTCCCTCCTATTCCCTTACACCAATGTAGTTAAGTCTATCAATCTTCTTACCCTTATCAGCCTCCATAATCATCTGGAATACCCTCTCTATATCCACCGGTTTAACATCCCTTCCACCAAGACCGTATACAAAACTGTAAACATCTGGTTTTTTCTCACTTTCGTAAAGTGCAGCCCTCACCTCCATGAAAACAGGACCACCAAAGGCATTAACCCCATCAGCCCTGTCCATAACACCCACAACCTTCACATTCTTCAATGCGTTCAGTATCTCCTCAGCAGGGAATGGTCTGAAAACCCTTATACGGAGAAGACCAACCTTGTGCCCCTTCTCCCTCATCAAGTCAACCGTGTCCTTTGCAGTGCCTGCTGTGGAGCCCATCACAACGATTGCATAATCAGCATCATCAAGCCTGTATTCCTCAACAAGTCCATACTTCCTGCCAAACTTCTGTCCGAATTCATCAGCCACCTTCTTTATTACCTTTGGAGCCTTCATCATGGCATCTGCTTCCTGCCTTTTGTGCTCAAAGAAGTAATCCTGCAGGTCAAGGGGACCTATGGTGATGGGATTATCTATATCAAGAAGGTTATACGGGCTTTTATGTTCACCAATGAATGCCTGAACCTCTTCATCCTCAAGCATATCAATCCTCTGCATTGCATGGGAAAGTATAAATCCATCCGCTGTAACCATTGCAGGAAGAAAAGCCTCTTCTGCTATTTTCATTGCCTGGATAACTGAATCATAAGCCTCCTGGGAATCCTCTGCATAAATCTGGATCCATCCAGAATCCCTCACATTCATTGTATCTGAATGGTCACAGTGAATATTGATTGGGGCTGAAAGTGCCCTGTTTATCTCACAGATTACAATGGGAAGCCTCAATGCTGCTGCTATATAAAGCACTTCATCCATAAGTGCAAGCCCCTGTGAAGATGTTGATGTCATCACCCTTGCACCTGCTGCAGCAGCCCCTATGCAGGCGCTCATTGCAGAATGTTCACTCTCAACAGCAATAAATTCTGTATCAACAAGGCCATCATGGACAAATGAACTGAATATCTGGACAATCTCTGTTGCAGGTGTAATAGGATAGGCAGCCACCACATCTGGATTAATCTGCCTCATTGCTTCAGCCATTGCTTCATTTGCAGTCTTTGCTACAACCTTCATCTTACACCTCCTCCCTCACCATTGTAATGGCCTTTGTTGGACACATCTCTGCACAAATTCCGCATCCCTTACAGTACTCATACAAAAAACCTTCCATCTTACCATCCTCAACCTTTATAGAGGAATCGGGGCAATAAATCCAGCAAAACATACAATGGATGCACTTTTCAGGGTCAAGAACGGGTCTCTCAGTTCTCCAGTCCCCTGTTTCAAATCTTTTGCTTGTGCCAGGTTCTTTAATAATAGCACCAATGGGTAGTTCTTTCCAGGTCTCTTTCATTCCTCCCCCTTTGTTTCCTCATAAGCCTTCTTGATGGCTTGAATGTTTTTATCAACAATATCAGCACCCTTTCCACGGAATTTAACCTCAAGTTTCTTCCTCACACTTTCAAGAAGATGGTCAAAATTTAGTATGCCTGTTGCCTTTATAAGTGAACCAAGCATCGGTGTATTCGGGATAGCCTTTCCAATTGTATCAAGCGCAATTCCATAGGCATCAACCGTATAAACCTTTATGGTATCCTTCACTCCGAGCATCTTCCTCATCTCTGAAGGTGATTTTTTGGTGTTCACAATAATCACACCATTCTCCTTCAAACCCGCAGTCACATCAACCTTTCCTATGAGCGTTGGGTCAAGAACAAGGACAATGTCAGGTGTTTCAATTCCACTGTGAATCCTTATGGGTTTCTTGCTCAGTCTGTTGTAAGAAGAAACAGGTGCACCTGTTCTTTCAGGGCCGTATTCTGGGAATGCCTGGATGTACATACCTGTCTCAAGGGCGGCTTCGCCAAAAAGCAGGGCTGCTGTTTTTGCACCCTGGCCACCCCTACCATGCCACCTGATTTCAATTATCTCTTTCTCCATATCCACTCCTTTTTTGCCATAGTTTAACACTGGTTTAGCTTATGTCAAGTATGTAGGGTGAATGAGTTAATCTTTATTGACAAAGTTTTTAAGTTACTCTATTATCCAGAAAAAGGAGGAATTATGGTTGATAGACGGAAGGGATTTCCCTTAAAGAAAACCTTCAGGTTCAGGCTTTCCTTCTTTATTACCACTGTCTCCCTTGTTCTTTTTTTATTGCTTACCTTCATTCTTTCTATTTTCTACCAGTGGTTATTAATCAAAAAGGGGTTTCTTGTTCTTGGCCAGACAGGTGAATTTTTATCCAGCGCTTTACAGAATGCCATAATCAGCCTTCTCATTGTGATTGCGGTTTTCCTCATAGGCATCTATATAATAATACTCTACATAGCCAAAAGTTTCACCGGGCCCATTCTGAGGATGGAGAGATATGTTAAAGAATTTTCAGTCTCTGGTAAAATTGAACCTCTTAAATTCAGGTCAACCGATGAACCTGTGCTCCATTCCATATCAGAGGGAATAAATGGAATTGTTCAAAAACTTGAAAGTTACCACAATCTCCTGAAAGAGGTCTCAACATATCTTGAAGAAGGTAAAGGTGATAGGGCCCAAATCCTTGAAAAAATCAAAAGGGAAATGGAGGAATGAAGACCCTCTTTGTTAAAAAGAAAAGAGGGACTCCAAAGGCATTGTTGAAGACATTCCTTGCATTCTTTTATGTTTACGGATTCCTTGTTGGGATAAAACTGCTGGGAACCTCGTTGAAAGGATTTGGAACTGGATTTGCCCATGCCCTTATTTCAACAACCTCCAATCCATTCGTAGGGCTGATCATCGGGATTCTCACCACTGCAATCATACAGTCGTCCTCTGCCACAACATCACTTGTTGTTGGTTTTGTTGCCTCAGGTGCCCTCCATGTTAGGAACGCCATTCCCATCATAATGGGTGCAAACATTGGAACAAGTGTAACAAACACGATTGTATCCTTCACCCATATTACAAGAAGGGATGAATTTAAGAAGGCCCTCCCTGCGGCTGCAGTGCATGATATATTCAACCTTCTCTCTGTTATTGTTTATTTTCCGCTTGAAATGAAGTTTCATCTGATTGAAAAATTCTCCCATATGCTGGCAAAGGCCTTTCAGCATGTTGGTGGATTTAAGTTCACATCCCCCTTAAAGGTGATTGTTAAGCCTGCTGTCCATCTTCTTGTGAACCTTTCCAGGCATAACTATATAATATGTTTCATTGTTGCCTTTGGTCTTGTAATATGCTTCCTTGTCCTCCTTGTCAGACTTTTGAGAGGAGCATCTTCAGGAAAACTTGAGATATTGATTGACAGGTATCTCTTTTCATCAGCAATCGCCTCTGGAGTTCTGGGTTTTGCCCTCACTGTTTTTGTTCAATCATCCTCAGTAACGACATCTCTGATTGTTCCACTCGTTGGTGCAGGGCTTCTTACAGTTGAAAAAATCTTTCCATATACTCTGGGAGCAAATGTGGGAACCACATTCACAGCAATACTTGCATCACTCGTAACTGGCTCTTTTTATTCAATTCAGGCTGCTTTTGCCCACCTATCATTTAATATACTGGGAATAATCCTCTGGTATCCACTCAGGATTGTGCCCATATCGCTTGCAAAACAACTTGGCAATATCGCTGCAAGAAGAAGATATGTGGCCGTGCTTTATGTGCTGTTTGTCTTCTTTATAATCCCTCTAACACTGGTGTTCATAATGAGGAGGTGAAGAATGTTTGATAAATTCAGGGAATTCTGGAAAACATCAGACCTTATGAGTATTGTGTATAGAGAGGTTGAAGAGATGCTTAAAATATCACATGAAATGTTCAATGATGCAATGAAGATACTCCTTGAAAATGTAAAGATGAATGAACAGGCGGTAATCTATGATAAGGATCATAAACTGAATTACATGCAGATAGATGTCAGGAAGAAAACACTGGAACATCTCACCATATCACCTGCCCAGGATATAACTCCCTCGCTTATAATCATCACTATTGTTGTGGATATTGAAAGGATTGGTGATTATGCAAAGAACCTTGTTGAACTTGCACACAAGTATCCAGAAGAACTCACTGGTGATTATGCAGAGAGGATTAAGGCATTACAGAAACGGGTTGAAACAAACTTCAAGCATACAATACAGGCATTTTCCAGTGGAGATAAAGAACTTGGTAGACAGGTGATGGAGACACATGCACAACTTGCAAAGGACTCTGAAAAACTTGTTGAGGACCTTGTGGATGATGAAACAATAGGTGCAAGATTGGGAATAGTCTTTGCCCTCCTTGCAAGGTTCTTGAAAAGGGTGGACGCACACCTGAAGAATGTTGCCTCAAGTGTTGTAAACCCATTCCACAGACTTGGTTACAGACCAGAAGAAGACTGACAGATGACCATTTTTTCACTTGAAAATATATTACCAAAGGAATGAAATAGAGGCACTCCTTGCACCTGGTGCATCACCCAGGTATGCATCAAACAGGGTATTGAAATCATCTGTGAGAGCAGCACTCCTTCCATCCATAAACACAATGAAGATTGTGGGATTGATCCAGCTCCCTGGTGCAATGACAGGGATGATGATTGCAGGTGCCTCCCCCACTGAGGCAACAAGGGTTCAGATAATGGTGATGTATATGATTTCTGCAAGTGTAACAATGGGAACCATGATTGCCTCTCTCCTCTCTTACAGGGCCTTTTTCAACAAAGCACATCAACTTATTGAGACATCCTGAACCCAATTTTTAGATGCTTAAAATTCTGGAACAAACTTGACTAATTGGTTTGTGATGATAAAATCTGAGAAATCTGAGAGATTAAAAAATCTGTGATGGAGGTTCCGGAGATATAATGACTTTTGAGAATGGAGCAATAAATTTAAAGACTGTGAAACCGTGTTTTTTTGAGGTAGGGGGTCTAATAATGCCACCTTCTACAATCTTGAAGGAGGGTAAATGACTACATCTGAAATGAGGCATGTCCTCAATGTGTATATGAAGGAATCAGGCGACATCTCACTAAAAATTCGATATATGGAAGATGAACGGAATATTGTGGAATAAAAACGAAGAATATAAATTCTTCAAGAAAACCCTAGAAATTGCAACCCCTGAACAATTGTTCTATCTAACTGAAGATAGAAAATACTTAGCATACTGGCCAAAGAACTATAAAGGGAAGAAAACAACCTTACAAAGTAGAAATGCCTTTATTGGAAGTTATACTGAGAAGTGGGTAAAAAATTTATTAACTCCACTTGCTGAGGAACTAGATGCTTATGCTGTTCACAATATAATTTGTGAGGAAATAGGTATTAACGAGCGATCTCCGGTTGATGTTGCAATAGTAAAGACTCCTAATAGGATACAAAACCCAAAGGATATTTTTCTTATTGTTGAGGTTAAGATGTCTATCGTATGGAATTGGGAATTTAATCCTGAAACCGGAGAAATAAAATGTATAGGAGATTATACAACCCATCAGGGAAATCCTGGATTATTGCGCTCTGATACTATGCTAAAAGCCATCGGGAAAAGTATAAATATAAGGGTTTCTGGATTTTATTCCTCTAAAATTCCTATAGTAATCATAGGAAACACACCCATAACAAAAACATATTACAACAAGGTAGATTTTCTCAAAAAAGCAGGCATTGTTCAGGGATTTTATTCCGTTAATCCAAATCCTTTGGATAAGTCAACTAAAAATAATGTTAAAAGCACTCCTGAAAAAGGATTTCTAAGGATAGACAAAATTGATGAGCTATATAGCAACTTTAGACACATAATTAAAGAGGATAAAGAATTTTTTTCCTCAATGCTTCCTAAAAAAGAATTGGGTAGAATTATAGAAATAGCAAATGGTGAATCTACTTATGAGAAAAAAGCAGAAAAATTTTTAAAATTGATTAGAGGGATAGAAAATGAATAAAAAAGGAAAGGGCACAAAAACAAGCAAATTCGGAGTTCCAGGAAGAATCAATCATGATTCTAGCCAATTTTATGCAAGTAGACTGTATGAAGATTTTCCCACAGAGAAGAAAGTCAAGTATGTAGAGAGCACCATTCCCAAAGAGAATTTAAATAAAATCTTCTGCAAAAGTTGCGAAAACATGGAGGAATTACCTGATAATAGCGTCCATCTGATGGTTACATCACCTCCCTACAATGTAGGAAAAGAATACGATCAAAATCTTTCATTTACAGAATACAGGGAATTCTTGAAAAAGGTGTGGAAAGAAGTTTACAGGGTATTAGTTCCTGGTGGCAGAGTTTGTATAAATATTGCAAACCTGGGAAGGAAGCCGTATATCCCACTTCACGCTTTTATAATCAAGGATGTGCTGGATATCGGGTTTCTTATGAGGGGTGAGATTATCTGGAATAAGGGTTCAAGTGCGAGTCCGTCTACTGCATGGGGAAGCTGGTTATCCGCCAAAAATCCTACTTTAAGAGATGTGCATGAATACATCCTCGTTTTTTCAAAGGACACTTTTAAAAGAGAAAATCCTAAAAAAAGAGAAAGTACAATATCAAAGGAGGAATTTTTAGAGTTTACAAGAAGTGTATGGACCTTTCCTGCAGTTTCTGCGAAAAAAATAGGACATCCTGCTCCATTTCCAGAAGAGTTACCTTATAGGTTTATTCAACTATACACTTTTAAAGGAGAAGTTGTTTTGGACCCCTTCATTGGAAGCGGGCAAACTGCAATAGCAGCTATAAAAACAGGAAGGTATTATGTTGGATATGAAATAAATGAAGAATATGTTAAACTTGCCGATAAAAGAATTAAAAATTTTTTACATAGGTTCAAATCGCCCAAACTTTTTGATTATATTAAGAAGGGAACGACCAATGTGTGAGATTGCGTATAACTACGGACATACGGCTACGCTTCGCTCCGCCCAAATTCGCCATATCTGAACTTCGTATGCCCACAAAACATTTAGTGAAATTGAAATAGGGTATTCAAAAAAAAGAGGTGAACTATGTCTCAATATTTAACAGATAAAGAGGAAAAGCAAATACGAAATCTTCTTGATGAACTTGCAAATAAATTAGGACTGTATTGTGAAAAGAAAGAAGCATATTTCTCAGGTTATTATATAGATAGATTATGGTTTAAAATTTTAGAAGGTAATCGGATCCCATTAGTTGCTTTTGAAATAGAAAAGAGTATTCCAAATAACGAAAGAATACGTAAGGATATTATGAATATAGCATGGAGTAGAGTACCAGTAGGCTATATCATTTTGCCTCACTCAAGGATCATAGATGATACAAAGGTTAAAAAAGGCTCAAGTTGGGCTAAATGGTACAAAAATAATTTCTTTAGGGTATTTAATGAATATTGTAACCCTTTTATTTTCTATTGTGATATTCAGTTGGTGGACGCTGATAAACTTATATCAACACAATCTTTGAAGGAATCAATAGTTTCAACTATGCAATAGGGTTTTCTAAAGGTTTACTTCTAAACAATTATCTGGTCTTCAATCTCCTTGACTTTCAGAGCGTATTAGACCTGAAATTTACGGCCTTAAAATGTTAGAATGAAGAGAAGGCTAATTTCCCTCTATCACCTTAACATTTATCACTTACATATTCTCCTTACCCAATCTTTTAATTTCTTTCTCTTCTTCCTGTGCTAAACTTTTTCCATGTTGTTTCTTTCAGTAGATTTCAGCCCAGGGGTTGTTGCTTATTTTGATTCAGGTTTCTATCTTCAGGTTTTAAATCAACCATACATGCTGAACGAGTTTTGACAGTTCCTTTAAGGCTACCTGTCGCGTGGTTTTAAAAGAGAATATTGAAATTTCCCTGCTCTATTATATTTGAGCACCTGCGTCAACCTTTACGTCAACCTTTACGTCAACCTTTGCGTCAACCTACTTGAGAACATAAAAAACTTTATTCCCTGAGCCCTTTGGTTCTATTATCTCAAGTCTAAGCAACTTTTTTATTTCCTTATGCGCAGCCTGTCTTGAAATATTAAACATTTTTTGAATATCCCTGGAAGCTATCCTACCATTTCTCTGTATAAATTCTATTATCTTCATCTGCCTCTCAGTCAAAGCAATTTGTCCTTTTTCTTTTCGTTTCTTGCCCTCAACCGATAGTTGTAAAACTTTTTCCTTAACACGCAGTATGGAGACTTTAACACCTTCAGTAAAGTACTCAAGCCATTGAGTCATATCAAGAGTCTTCTGGTTAACAGATTTAAGGGCCAAATAATAGGCTCTCCTATCGCTATCATAATAGTCATCAAGGGTAAAGAACCGCTTTATATCAAATTCTCTTATGTAAAGGATAAGAGTGGCAAGTGCCCTTGCAGTTCTTCCATTTC
>JAGGTX010000204.1 GCA_021163525.1 Caldifarciminota bacterium | reverse complement strand
GGCACTATCATTGCATCAACTATCTTCTTCTCAAGCAGATTCTTAAGGAATTCTCTTGCACCTTTATTTATTTCTTCGCTCTTTATCCTTGCAGTCATGTAGTCCTCCTTAGACATTCCATTTTTTCACAAGGGTGTTTGGGCCTCTTTCCTTTGTCTCATTGGTAATAGCGGTCATCTCTCTGGCAAACTTCACGCCTTCACTTGTTGAAATCCATCTCAGGTATATCCTCTCATGCTCAAGCCCAAGGGCCTCAAATATTGTTTTAAGGAGTTTCACCCTTCTTCTTGCCTTGTAATTACCGCTTATGTAATGGCAATCCCCTGGATGACAACCACCAACAACAACAGCATCTGCACCCTCAAGAAATCCCCTGATTATATAAGCAGGGTCAACAGTTCCAGAACACCACACCCTTATGGGTCTAACATTGGGTGGATAATGTATCCTTGATGTTCCAGCCAGGTCTGCTGCAGCAGAAGTGCACCAATTACAGAAAAAACCAAGGATTTTGGGTTCAAATTCAGCCATATTACCTCCCTTCTCACCTCACAGTCCTGCAGGAAGGAATGGGTCAAACTCCTTCCTGTGTTTCTCAAGGATTTTGAGGTTTCTATATTCTGGAAGTAGAATCGGTGTTCTGAGTTTTGTCTCTATTCCTGCCTCCTTCAACTCCTCTTCGTATTTTCTAATGTGGTCAATATTGAGTTCTCCTTCAATCTTCGTAGTCTTTGCAAGTTTTGCTGCTTCAATACCTGCACGCCTCCCAAAAACATTATAGTCCAGAACAGAATTACCCATAAGTCTGTTCCTTCCATGAAGTCCACCCGATGCCTCACCAGCAACAAGCAGATTTGGGAGTGTTGAATGGGTTCGCTCATCTATCTCTATTCCACCATTCTGGTAGTGAAGTGTTGGATAAACAAGCATGGGTTCTTTCCTTATATCTATACCAAACCTGCGGTACTGCCTCAACATGGCGGGAAATGCCTTCTCAATTGTGCCGGGTCCGTTCAGTATCTCTATAACAGGTGAGTCAAGCCATATTCCATAGTGTCCATCAGGGGTTCTCACACCCCTTCCATTGGCACATGCCCTTATGAATGCGGATGCCTCAACATCCCTTGGTTCAAGTGGATAGACAAAAAGTTCCCCATCCTTATCCACTGGCTGTCCACCAAATCCCCTTATCTTCTCTGTAATCAAGAAACCAAGTATCTGTGGTGGATAAACAGCACCCGTTGGATGATACTGGACAGAATCCATATAGAGGAGTTTCGCTCCGGCCCTGTATGCCATCACTATTCCATCAGCAGTTGCTCCGTAATGATTTGTTGTTGGAAACCCTTTTATGTGAAGCCTTCCAAAGCCACCTGTGGTTATGATTGTAACTTTTGCCTTCACCACAACATATTCACCTGTTTCCATGTGGAATAGAATAGCACCTGCAACCTTCCCCTCTGAATCCTTTATGAGTTCAACAGCAGGCATGTATTCAAGCACGGTTATATCCTCTGGATGGTTCCTCACCTCATCCCTCAATACTCTCATTATTTCCGCACCTGTGTAGTCCCTGCAGGATAGCATCCTTCTCCTTGATGTTCCACCACCTGCTTTTGTCTGGAGATGCCCATCAGGGGTTCTGTCCCATATCACACCCAGTTCCTGCAGGAATTTCGCTATGTAAGGGCCCTCTGTCACAAGTGCCTTAACCAGTTCGGGCTTGTTGTCAAAATGGCCCCCACCAAGAATATCAAGGTAATGGATTGCAGGGGAATCATGGGGGTTCACAGCGGCCTGCATACCACCCTGTGACATCATTGAGTTGGCATCACCAAGCCTCAGTTTTGTGGAAATTATAACCTTTGCCCCCTCTTTCCTTGCCCATATAGCGGCCATACATCCTGCACCACCGCCACCAATAATCAAAACATCCGTTTCATAATCAGGTGTATCAATAACAAACTCATCAGGGTCAATCCTTGAATGAGCCTCAAGGATCTCAACCACCTTTGCCGTGAGTTTTTCACCTTTATTGGGACCAACCCTTATTTCCTTTCTGGCATCAGGCTGATAATCGGGATGATAATTTGATAAAACCTCATCCCTCTCTTCGGCACTCATTGGTTTCAGGAAGTTTTTAAGCCCCTTTTTTGCAAGTTCAACCCTTTTGGGCCTTGTCTCGGCTACCTTTTTTAGTGACTCCTTCATATAATCAGGATATCCCATCTCTCCCCCTTATGTTATATCAAAGTTGAGTTCTCTCTCATAGTATCTCTTCTGGAGTTCCTCTCTTGAAAGGTTCATCAGTTCCCTGAGTTGTTCCTCAAACTTACCCTCTGCAATCTCTTTCAATCTTTGCTCAAGATACTCTGAAGCTGGCTGGAGGTATTTACCATAAAGCCTCCTTGCAAGCATGGCAATATTGAACTGTGCCATCTCTGCAGGGCATCTCACAGAACATAAGCCGCACATGATACAATCAAAAGACAGGTCTGTTGCCAGTTTCAGGTCACCCTTTATTATGGCATTCACATAATCCATAACCTGGAGCTCCTGGGGACAAATCTTTGTGCATGTATTACAGGAAACGCATCTGTAAACCTCAGGATACAATTCATTGAAGGGTGCATTGTCAGGAGTAAGATTTTCAATGTTATAGGTCTTTTTTTCAGCTGGTGCAAATGGAATCTGGACAATCTGCATCCCTGGCTGAACAACGGTCTGGCAACCAAGTCCCCCATGAAGTTTATAATCGCCTGGAAGTCTGTAAAGTGAAGCACATGCGCCACAGAATCCCTCCCTGCAACCCACACCCTTCTTCAGCTTAAACCCTGCATACTCCATTGCTGTAATGATTGTAGAACCCTCTGGAACATAGTATTTCTTGTTTAAGATGTAAACAGGTATCAATTTATGCTGAACCTCATCCGCCATTTATAACCTCCTTTTT
>JAGGTX010000177.1 GCA_021163525.1 Caldifarciminota bacterium | reverse complement strand
TCCTCCCGAGTTTCTTTATGGTTTTTGACATTTCATCCAGCATGGTCATCCATTTGATATTGTAGTAAATCGGGTTGAGGAAGTCATCGTATCTGTATTCTTCAATCTTTTTAACCATATCAACAACAGCATCTTCCACAGTGGTTTCAGGGACATATCCCAGGGTTTTCTTTAATTTTTCATTGGACATCCTGTATGACCTTGTCTTGAAACTTGAGTAATCTGCCTCAATATCAACCTCTATTCCAAAGTGCTCAAACAGAGTGGTCTTCACTCTCAGGGCGAGTTCTGATATCCTAAAATTCCTGTAACACAGATTGAATATCTGTCCTTTAACATCCTTCTCAACTGCTTCTGAGAGCAGAATAAATGCGTTTGCTGCATCGTTCACATGAACCAGTGGCCTCCACATTTCACCCCCACAATTGAGCCTCAGTCTTCCTTTGGTAAGTGCATCCTTAACAAAGGTGTTCACAACAAGGTCGTATCTCATTCTGGGACTGAAACCAAAAACAGTCCCCTGCCTTAAAATTACAGGTGAAAAATTTTCATCCATAAGTTCTAAAAGAACCCTTTCGGCCTTAAACTTGGAAACAGCATAGGCAGCCCTTGGTTCAACTGGACTGTCCTCTGTTTTTATATCATCAGGTGCAAAGAAGCCAAGGTCATATATGGAGGCACTTGAAGCAAAGACAAGCCGTCTTACACCCACCTTCTTGCAGAGTTTTGCCAGTTTTTCAGTTGCAACAGTATTCATCTCCTCATTTGCAACCGGGTTATACTCAGCCGTGGGGTCATTGGAGAGACCCGCCAGGTGTATTACAGAATCCACACCATCAAGAACGGACTCATCAACATCCCTTATATCCTTCTGTACAATTTCTACTTTATCCATTATCTCCTTTATCCCTATATCTGTGAAAAACATCGTATCAAGAACCCTGACCCTTTCACCCTTCTCCAGCAGCTTCCTTAAAAGAACTGAACCAATATATCCTGCACCACCAGTAACAAGAATCATTCTACCTCCCCTTCACTGTCCAGACATCACCAAAACTATCAGGTGGTATTCTTATTTCATCAGGATTCTCTCTATTGTATGTATGGCTTGCTATACTTATAAGAATTGTGTCATCCTCAAGTGACATCCATCCATGATAAACCCCTGGAGGGACAACTATCAATCTTGGATTCCTTGCACTTCCTATGATGGTCATCATCTCCCCATAAGTGGGACTATCCTTCCTGTCGTCCTTCAAAACAAATTTGGCACTCCCATGGGCTATAAAAAACCAATCCCACAATTCATTGTGTTTATGGAATGCCCTTATAATCCCCCTGACAGGGTCTCCAACCATATAAACCTGACCAAACTGATGCGCCACTGCATGAGGGTCTGTCTCTCCCTGAGCCTTCCTGATTATCTCAACAAGGTAACCCCTATCATCCTCATAGGTATTCAATTTTATAACCTTAACACCATCAATCATGGTAACCTCCTTTTAGTTTTTTTAGTTCCTTCAAGACCTCAGCACCAATCCTATCTGGTGTAAACTCACTCTTAAAAAGTCTATAACCATTAAGCCCTATCTCTTTTCTGAGTTTTCCGTCCCTTTTGAGCTCTAAAAGTGCATCAGCAAGGGACTCTCCACTACCGATTTCACAGAGAAAGATGTTCTTCCTGTGCTTAAACACCTCCCTTATAGCAGGTGTATCCCCTGTAACAACAGGGATTGCACAGGCTATTCCCTCGTAAAGTTTGTTTGGTATCACCCTTCTCGCCTTATCTGTCTTTCCAAAAATCCCAAGACAAACATGGGACCTTGATATGAGTTCAGGGAGTTTCTCCGGTGCAACCCAGCCAAGGAATTCAACATTCTTTAATCCTTCAGCCATTCTTACAGTTTTTTCAAATAGTTGACCCTTACCTGCAAAAATAAATTTTATGTTTTTCTTCTGAAGCCTGCGTGCAGCCTCAACAATCACCTCCATCCCATGCAGTGGGATAAACCCCCCAAAGTAAATTACTGTGAACTCCTTAAATTTTTTGGTATTCACAGGATGAAAAAGCTCAGGGTCCTCACCCACCCAGAATCTTCTGAACTTCTTTTTTTCAACCTTGAACTCATTAGCAACAAATTCAATGTGATGGTCAGTATCAAGAAATAGAAGGTCAGAGAGTCTTATGGATGTTCTATCAACAAATCTCAATAATTTTTCCATTAAACTCCCTTTTTTCACAAGCATCCTGTCTTTAACGAAGGTATCCCATAGTGAGACATGGAAGTCAAATACAAGGGGAATTCTCCAGAGCCGCGAAAAAAGGAAAGCAAGTGGTATATCAAAGTGTCCTGTATAACCAACAAGTAATACATCGGGCTTGTTCTGGATTTCAAGGGCCTTAAAAAAAAGATTTATATATGCAACAAGAAATTTCGTTCCAAGTCTTAAAAAACCAATAATACCCTTGAACTGTCCAATTCTGGGTTCAACTCCACTCCACATGGGATAGTGACACTGAATCACTTCTGCTCCATTGGTCATCAGTCCCTTTATAATCACCCGGTTTCTGATGTATTCCTTTGAGTAAGTGCCAAGGTAACATATCTTCATAATTTGAATATTATCATCCCCTGTGTCTTTGTCAATAAAATTTACCTTTTGAATGAAGAAAGCACTATTTTTACTCTGGAATTTATTTAACCAGGAGAACCTTCTTGATTGTGCTTCTGTATCTAACAAAATATATACCTGAACTGGATGGATAAAAAGTCTTTGGAACATCCTGTATCAGGATTTCACCAACTTTTTCTCCAATTAGATTATAAATCCTGACTGTGGCCCTCTCACCCGAGGGTAAAAACAAAATATGGTCCATCCTATTAACAACTTTCAGGTCCTCTGAATATACATCTGCCTCTTTTTTTGCCTTCAACTCCATATTTCCATCCAGCAGAAGATAGAGTTTGTATATATGTCTTCCTATGCCTGGAAGATCCTTAAAACTATAGTCTTTCTGTCCCTGAACTACATCTGTTCTGAACACAATTAGAGTATCCCGATATAAAACCCATTCACCTTCATTCTCTACTGAACCCTGCCTCCAGTAAACTTTAACCCATCCACTGGATTCTATCTTTACCCCAAAGTCCTGAAGCGCAATACCAAATGATACAATACCTGCTGCTGCTTCAACATCTGGTATTCCATATCCGCTGATAGAATCGGGATTGTTGAACAGGGAGGAAGAAACCCTCAAAGCCTGAATAACATCCCTTTCCCTGTCAAGAGAAAGCAGGATAGCAATAACACCTGTAAGGAATGCACATGAATAACTTGTTCCATAGGAAGAATACAATCCACTTCCAACAATTAAATCAGGTGAAACACTTTCATCCCCTGAATAGAAGGAGACTATGTACCTTCCAGGAAGAAGGAAATCAGGTTTTACAAAATCACACATTCTTCCCCTTGATGTCCATACGGCTGGTTCGTAAATCTCCCCTCCTTTTTCAACCTGCTCTCCAGTTATTGTATTCCAGGCTGTGCGAGAAGTGAATGCTCCAGCAGTTACCACTACGGGAGATGAACCAGGTGGACCAATTTGATACCTGTCTTCAGGTGGAATTACCCTTTTATAAATACCTGATGCATTAATAAATCTGCTTTTACCATATGATACCCATGCATCCACCCTGCTTCCAATATCACCAAAGAGATTTATTCCAAAATAGTTGTTGAAACCACCTGGATTTTTGAAAATCACCACTAAAACCTGATGGTAGTATTGAGTGTAACTCCCTGAATAAAAAAGTATTGAGTCAATCTGGGATGGAAGACCTGAATTTATAAAAAGAACGGTATCCTTGAACCAGTCAGAAAAATAGGAATTGTTCATTGACAATCTGATGCTCTGGGAACTGCCTTCTGGATAGTATATTGAAATACAGGTTATGGAATCCTCTGATGAGAGGTTCACAAGCAGAAGGCTTGTGCTATCTATGGAAAGAAATGAGGAATCTCCAAAGGTTGTTAACCCACCTGCATGTATAAATGAACCCCCATAATTTCCTGCAGAAGCAACTGGATAAACCTTTATAGTTGAATTATCCACCATATCTTTTATAAATCTCTCAAAAAGGGTTTGACCATCATGGGGCCCAAATCTGTGACCAAGAGACATATTCACAACCAGCGGAAGATTAAGGGATTCTGCCAGATTTACAAGGAAACTTAAACCATCAATTACACCCATTTCATCCGGAATAATTTTAACAAAGTAAAAATTACCTTCTTTGAGGATACCACCATATACAGAATCCCTTCCACATATGGTTCCACTTATTGCAGTCCCATGACCCGTATCATCCAGGTCAGGGGGTTTTTGAGAAATATCCTCCTGTGAATACCATCTTCCATAGTCAAACCAAAGGGGTGGACTTAAGGAATTCTCTGTCTGGTCCCATAAACCAGAAAAGATACTTCTTCCATTACTCAAGAACCCTGGATGCGAGAGGTCAATCCCCTGATCTATTATACCAACGATAACATTCTCAGCATCCCCATGAATAGAAATAACAGGGATAAGATTTATGGCATCCTTTCCCTTATCATTGAAAAATTCAACAGGTTTCGCCATTTCAAGACGAACAATATAATCCCTGGATTTCAATATATCAAAATAATCTTGTGTAATGGTTGCAGTGGCAAACCTTCCAGATTCAGTCTCTATATTTATACCAATGGATTTTAGTGAATCCATGAACAGGCTATCACTCAATTCTATTAAAACCCTATAAGGTTCTACCTTTAGATTGAAAAGGGGGTCTATATATATCCCAATCAGTATAAAAACAAACATACCTTCATATATGCATAAAACATTCCATTCATAACATATTTATTCCCAATCAAATAAGCAACAAACAGGTTGAATTTTCTTCCATTAATGTGAATTTTTTTCACTCAACCCATAATCTTTTATCTTGTTATGCAGTGTCCTTGGAGAAATGCCCAGTATCTCAGCTGCCTTCTTTTTATTCCAGCCTGTCTTTCGCAGGGTCTTGATGATAAGATTCCTTTCCATATCCTTGAGTGTTGTGGGTTCATATAACGGTTTACTCCCGGTAACAATTTCAGGTGGAAGATGTTCGGGTTTTATAACCTGACCTGTGCACATAACTATTGCATGGGCAACAGCGTTTTCAAGTTCTCTCACATTACCTGGCCAGTTGTAGGAAACGAATAAATCCATTGCCTCCTTTGATACCTTCAGCTCTTTCTTCCTGTATTTTTTCAGGAAGTGCTCAATTAGCAGGGGTATATCCTCCTTTCTTTCCCTCAATGGAGGTAGAATGATTTTTATCACCTTTATCCGGTAGTAAAGGTCTTCCCTGAATTCGCCCCTTTTTACCAATTCTTCAAGGTTCTTATTGGTTGCAGAAATCAATCTTACATTGGCCTTTCTCTCCTTCGTATCACCAAGCCTTCTGAAAACACCATGCTCAAGCACCCTCAAAAGTTTTGTCTGGATTGGCAATGGCACCTCAGAAATTTCGTCAAGGAAGAATGTCCCACCATCAGCCTCCTCAAACAGTCCCATTTTGTCTGATACTGCACCTGTGAATGCCCCCCTTTTGTATCCAAAGAGTTCTGATTCAAGCAGATTTGCAGGGAATGCACCGCAATAAACAGGCACAAAGGGCTTTTTACTTCTCTGACCACTATTGTGTATTACACGTGCTATAAGTTCCTTACCAGTTCCACTCTCACCTTCTATTAAAACTGGAACATCGCTTGCAATCACCCTTGGAAGGATGTTTATCACATTCTTTATTGCCCTGCTCTTCCCCACAATTCCTTCAAAGGAATAATCCTCTTTCAATTGGGACCTCAATCTGAGATTCTCGTAAATGAGGTTCCTCTCTTTCTTCACCTTTTCAAGAGCAATACCGGCAATCTGGTGGAAGGCAAGGAGAAAATTCAAATCATCCTTTGTGAATATTTTTTTTGCAGTCCTTGAGTCAAGATAAACAACACCTTGAACCCTATTTTTACCTGGAATGG
This sequence comes from Caldifarciminota bacterium, assembly GCA_021163525.1. Lineage (GTDB taxonomy): Bacteria > Hydrothermota > UBA3072 > UBA3072 > B12-G15 > B12-G15. The sequence continues at coordinate 15,253 of JAGGTX010000177.1, read as the reverse complement.
GGACAGCCACAATTGAAAGAATGTTGTAAAGCATAATGCTGGATGAGTTTGAAAATCTGGGGTCTGTTCTGGCATTTGTTGTAAGAACAGGTTTTCCTGTCTTGAACGAATTCCTTATAATGGTGAATGATATTTCTTCCGGGTTTTCAAGGTCTTCTTTTCTCATATTTCTTGCAACCCTGACATCTGCCTCACCTTTCTCATTTATTAAAACAAGAGCCCCCCTATCAGCACCTGTTCTCTCAATAGCAATATCCATAATCTTTGCAAGGAGAACATCCTCATCCTCAATCGAATTAATCAGGGTTGTAGCCCTGTATAAAAGAAGCAAGTCCTCCCTTGTAAGTTCCTTCTCTACGGAATCAGGAAGTATGATACCTTACCTCCCATATTGGATTTATTATCCACAATAAAGACTGCCCATTCGTAATAACCTGGTGAAAGGGAACCCACATGATAAACTGTATCCATTGTGGGTATACTATCAATATCAATAACAGGTTCATCCATATCTGATTCCCTCCTCCATACGAGAAGATGATAATAATATCCGGGGTATTTCCTCCAGACAAAATTGAAAGGAACATTAACCTCAGAACCCTCTACTGGAAAGGTAGGTATGGTGAAGGTATCAATAAAATCATAGAGTATTGAAACAGTGCTGGACCAGCTACCCCTTGTATCATATGCATTCAAGAGAAAACTCTCTCCGCTCATATCCACTACATCATTACCCTGTATCTTTCCCCTGAACAATGCAGCATAACCACTATCATCAACTGGCTCAAAATACTTTAATTTTATCATGGTATCCCCCGTAGATACCCTAACAGATTCCACATCAAAAATATAATCACTATCAACAACAATAGCCTCTATGATCACCTCATACAGCCACCCAACACTGTACCAATTTGAGGACCGGGAATAAACCTTTTTGTAAAAAAATTGGGGGATAGCATTCATAATAAAATTCAGGGTATCCACGAGCCCTGGTCTTACCACTGTCCAACTGTTCATGGACACATATCCAGATTTTAAAACCTCCACAAAAACTGAATCAGGGCGCAATGGGCCATAGAAGTAATAACCGTCTCCATTTGTGAGAACAGTAAAAGTGCTATCTATAACAACATATACATTCTCAAGTCCTTTACCTGAAAAACATGAAACACGTCCCGTTATATATCCACCTGCTTCAGGATTTAACAGGTCATAAGGATTATCACGGGGTGCATCCCCTGTGCAACTCACAAAAAGGAGATACACATAAAGCAGGATGAGTAACCTTTTCATTAATTTAAATATACTGATTTTTTCTGTGATTGTCAAATGATTTCTGAAATTTTCTGCTTCTATAAAAAGGTTTGTCAAGTGGGTAGATGAAAAACTTTACATTTTTTTCTCCTTTTATATATATTATAAGTGAGGATAAACCGAACCTGCACCTGAGGAGTTTAACCCTACCTTCTATGCGCGCATCTGTGAGAGGCGCAAGGTATATGTTCGGGGACTGGGTTGCCCAAACTTGACAAGGGCTATAAAAAGCCAAGCAGAAAATGGAGCTCACCCAGTCCTCCTCATTTTATTTACATTTCTCTCTACAAATGTATCATAGGTTATATGTTGTTTTAATAGATGATATACCATTCTGGAGATTTTCCTTGCAAGTGCTATCTTTGCTACATTTTTACCTTTTTTATACATCTGCTTTTTATAATATTCATATAAGTATCCTTTTCCTATCCTCACTATCCCGGTTGCTATCTCTACATATATCCATTTAAGATACATATTTGCCTGCCTGGAAAGATGCCCTGTCTTGAACTTTCCACCACTCCCTTTCACCCTCGGAACAAGCCCTGCATAACTGGAATATCTCTTTGCAGATGGAAACCTATCAATAGGTCCTGTTTCGTAAAGAATTGTTAATGCAGAGATAGTTCCTATCCCAGGAACACTCTTAAGAAGGAAAGCCTCTGGTGTCTCCTTTGCTATCCTTTCTATCTTTCTATTCCATTCCTCTATGTATTTATCCAGATTATCTATGATAGATAAATAATGCGGTAATATCTCGTTGTAAGGAGAGGGAAGATTTAATTGTTCTAATTCTTTCCTCCCTTTGCCTCTCCATATATCTCCGTGGGAAAGGACTATATTCAATTTCGCAAGTATGCTGCGGACAAGATTCTTAAACCGTGCACGAATCCTTACCAGAGTTAACCTTGTCCTCAACATCTCACGAATCCCTCTCTCCTCCATGGATGGAATCCATGCAAAAGGAATAAGGTCTGCCCTCAATAGATGGGAAAGCATCCTGGCATCAACTTTGTCTGTCTTTACTTTCGCATATGCAATTGCCTTGGTCTGCAAAGGATTGGATAAAACCACATCTATTCCCACCTCTTGAAGTAAATCCACAAACCAATACCAGTTCCTTGTGGCCTCAAGAACAACCTTCGCATTCTCACCAAATTGAGACATAACCTCTCTTATACTACCTTTATCATTGCTTACCCGCCTTTCTACCACCTCTCCCGTAGCATCATTGAAACCATATACCTGGGTAAAACTCTTGTGTAAATCAACCCCTACATAAAACATACATACCTCCTTCCTTTTTTCCTTTATAATGAACAATATTCCCTAAAATCAAACCTTTTTATTTAATTATAACTTGACAATTGAATTGTTTTGGGTTATCTTTTTTACATGAGAAAAGGTATACTACTTATCTTGTTATCAGCAGCTTTATCAGCGCAAATTGCATTTGTTCAATGGGATGACAAAGGCATTTATAGGGAAATCCAGGAGGCCTTTGAATCAAATTTTTCATTTGAAATGGATAATTTTAATGTTTATGGGGACAAATCCAAAATTTCAGGTGTAATGGAGAGGCTTAAAACAAGGGAATACAAAATTGTTGTTGTCACTGGGGATGAGCTTTTGAAGGCTGCGGTTGTTTATTTAACAGATACACCTGTTGTGTTCCTTGGTTGTAGCGAGACAAAACCTGCTGAAGGAAAAAAGAACATCACTGGTATCACCCTGGATCCCACACCCGAAGAGGTTGTAAAGACTGTCCAGCAAATCCTGCCTAACGTAAAAAAAGTCGGGCTCATCTTCAAAACTCCGGTCAAGTATGTCAAGGTATACTCATCCATTCTGGAGAAGAAAGGAATAAAGGTAGAGAAAGTTATGGCACAGAATCCAGGTGGAGTGAATACAGCACTCAGGTTTATGACCGATGTTGACCTCTTCTGGATGGTTCCGGATGAACTGAACAGGGAGAATGCCACCTTCAAGTTTCTGCTCATTGGTTCCCGAAAAAAAATGATTCCTATAATGGGGCTTGATGAGAACTATGTTAAGGCAGGAGCACTCTTTGCAATAACACCTGACCTGAATTTCATTGGAAGAAAGGGAGCTGAATATGTAAAAAACATTGTTAATGGTATTCCACCCGAAAGCCTTCCTGTGCTCCATCCTATGCCTTCCTATGTAATCAATCTGAAGGTGGCAAAAAAACTCAATTTAAACATATCCCCTCTCGTAATAAAAAAAGCAAGGAGTGTGATAAAATGAATGAATTCCTAATGGTAACTGCAATTTTCATTTCAATCTTTCTTGTAACAACGGTACTCGTTTATTTTATGATGAGGAGAAGGTCTGTCCAGAATATGCTTACAGGCATGTTCCTTTTCCTCGTCATTCTCATCTTCGTTCTGATTGAGCTTTCCACCTATTATATTGTTATGCTGGAACTGAGAAAAAACCTTGAGGAAAAGGGAAAGTATATTGTTACACTTTCAGGCCCTTCGCTGGAACTTGGGGTCTTTGGAAACGATTCCACCATGCTTTTAGAACCTGTAAAAAGGATAATGGAAAACAAGGAAATTCTGGGTATCAGTGTGTATACACTTGAAGGCAAACCTATTATAAGGGTAGGAAATTCATCCATACCATTCCCTGGTGTTGAGAGTTTGAAGGAGAACTTTGTGGTAGAAAAGAGGTATTCCCAGGGATTCATCTGCATCACAGGGCCTATTTATTCTTCCGGAGGATTTGGAGGAACATCAACACAGCAGGTAATTGGTTATCTACAACTTTATCTTTCAACTGGTTCATTACGTAAGTCACTAAATTCCCTTGCAAAAACCCTTTTTATTATATTCCTGGTTTTAACAATTATAGTGATAACTATAATCCTTTTTGGCATCAGAAAGGTTTTTAAGCCATTCCAAACAGTCCTGCTTAGAATGAAGGAGATTTCAGAGGGTAAAGGCGACCTGACACAGAGGATCCAGCTCGGCAATTATAAGGAATTTCAGGAACTTGCAGGCCACTTAAATACATTCATTGCCTTCCTTGAAACCACAATAAAGGATACAAAGGAAAGCGCTGAAAAACTTGCATCACAGGGAGAGGAACTTGCATCATCAGCAGAACAGATGACAGCCTCAAGCGAGGAAATCTCGTCAACGATACAGAGTATATCCCAATCATCAGAGAGACAGGCATCTGAAGTTCAGAAGGCTGTGGATATGGCAAGGAAGGCACTTGATGTTGTAAGAAATTCTGTGTCTTCTGCCCTTGAAGCTGAAGAGGTTTCAAGAAGCATACACACTCTGGCGATTGATGCTGAAAAGGCTGCCAATGAAACCCATGCAAGAATGGAGAATATCACCCATATGGTGAATGAGTTGACGGGGGTTGTCAATCTGGTGGAGGAGAAAACAAGAAAAATTAACGAAATCACGGATACTGTTGAATCTATTTCAAGGAGAACAAACATACTTGCCCTTAATGCTACAATTGAAGCTGCAAGGGCAGGGGAATACGGAAAAGGATTTGCCGTTGTTGCTGATGAAGTTAGAAAACTTGCCCAGCGTTCCCAGACCTTCACCCAGGAGATCTCCGACCTCGTGGAGGAGATCACGGGTGTAATAAACTCAATGGTAGAAAAGACTTCAAAATCAATAGATGCTATCAATGAGGGTAAACAGATCATATTTGAAGGGGCAGATTATCTAAGGAAGATTGTTGAGGAGGTGAAGGAGATAACCCAGAGGGTTGTGAAGATTGCACAGGTAAACAAGCGTGGTGAGGAAGAGGTGAATGCAATCACTGAATCCATTGAGAATATTGCTGCAATATCTGAGGAGAATGCTGCCTCTGCTGAAGAGGTCTCTGCTGCAGTTGAGCAACTGGTTGCTTCCATTGAGGAATTGACCGGTGTATCCCAGGAGATTGTGATACTTTCAGAAAAACTGAACAACCTTATCACGGGTTTCAAAACAGGATAGGTATTTTTTCTCTTTTTTGATAAACTGAGTGAATGGAAAGAGGGAAAAAGTCAGTTGTATATGCTTTTACTGCTGTATTCCTATGGTCAACAGTTGCCACTGCATTCAAGATTGCACTGAAATCCGTAAACTATATTCAACTTCTGTTCATTGCCTCTTCTGTGGCAACACTCTTCCTCTTTATTGCTTTCTTGTTCACAAGATATAAACCAGAACTCAGGGACATTCTGGTCTCATCCCTCCTGGGTTTTCTCAACCCATTTCTATACTATCTTGTTCTATTCAGGTCATATTCACTCCTTCCAGCGCAGACTGCTATGACACTCAATTATACATGGCCATTATTCATTGTTCTTTTTTCATCCCTTATATTGAAGCAGAAGCCAACCGTGTTTGAGATTGTTGGTCTTTTACTTGGATTCTGTGGAGCAGGCATAATTGCAACAATGGGAAGACCAGGGAATGTGTCTGGAACAGTATCAGTTCCGGGCATTATTCTGGCCCTATTAAGTGCTGTCATATGGGGAATATACTGGATACTGAATCTGAAGAGGGACATACCCGAAATCCCTGGAATTTTTTTCAACTTTCTGTGGGGAACTGTTTTTATCTTCATACTGGTTTTTTTAAAAAGACAAGTTCCTGCAACTGGAATAAAGGGCTATCTCTCTTCTATGTATGTTGGTCTTTTTGAAATGGGAATAACATTCATAATCTGGCTTAAGGCACTAAACCTTTCAAACAGGATTGCTGCTGTAAGCAATCTTATCTATCTTACACCCTTTCTATCCCTGTTGATTATCTCATTAATCCTGAAGGAAAAAATATCCCCCTGGAGCGTTCTTGGTCTCACCATCACAGTTCTTGGTATTATCATCACACGGATCGAGAAGAATTAAAGTTTCCTCAGTAGTCTCCCATATCAAGGAAACCCTTTAAAAGATTTGCCCGAATTGGATGCCTGAGTTTTTTCAGTGCCTTCGCCTCTATCTGTCTTATTCTCTCCCTTGTAACATTGAACATCATCCCAACATCCTCAAGGGTTCTCGGATTGCCGTCAATCAGTCCAAACCTGAGTTCAATCACCTTCTTCTCCCGGGGGCTAAGAACAGCCATTGCCCTTTCCAGTTTTTCCTTGAGAAGGGTTCTTGAAGTGAGTTTATGTGGTGTGGCAGCCTTCATATCCTCAATAAAATCACCAAAGAATGTGTCACCGTCGTCCTCAATTGGAGTATCAAGTGAAACCGCATCCTGTGAAATGTGATAGAGGCCTGCAATCTTTTCAACGGGCATATCAATCCTTTCAGCAATCTCCTCAATTGTTGGTTCCCTACCTGTCTCCTGCACTATCATCCTTGCCGCCTTTGAAACCTTATGGATTATCTCTATCATATGAACAGGCACCCTTATTGTTCTTCCCTGGTCTGCGATTGCCCTTGTTATTGCCTGTTTAATCCACCATGTTGCATAGGTTGAAAACTTATACCCCTTCTTATAATCAAATTTATCCACAGCCTTCATCAAACCGCTGTTTCCCTCCTGGATTATATCCATAAACTCAATCCCTCTGCCAATATATCTCTTTGCTATACTGATAACAAGACGCACATTAGCCCTTACCATTTGATGTTTTGCCTGATTAACATAAGCCTCCCATTTCTCAATCTCCTCGTTCCTCTTTTTCACCACTTCGTATGGGTCAAGTAACTGTTTTTCAATACTTCTAAGCCTTTTCAGGTGCTCACCTATACTGGTGCTATACCCCACTATCTCTTCTTTTGTCATACCTATCTTTTCAGGTGTCTTCCTTGATGCATGGTACAGTATCCTTCTGTGATTCACCCCTGTCTTTTCTTCAATCTTTCTTATGGCTTCCATTTCGGCTTCCATAAGGTTGAATACCTCTTTTTCAACATCCCTCATTTTCTTCAGATATGGTGCCTGAATCCTTAAGCCAGAGAGTTTTCTGGTTATTTTTTTCTCAAGTTCTTCAATCTTTTTTCTCACCACCGGGTCCTTACCGTATTTCCGCCTGTTCTCCCTTTTTAATTCCTCAAGTTTCACGGTCCACATCCTCACATTGTTGAATGCAATAAGTAATGAACGCCTCTCATTGCTGTTGTTTCTTTTATTCCTTGGCTTCCGGGAAGAGACATGTATAAATTCCTCAACAGGAAGACTCCTTTCCCTTATCTTCTGGTCAAAATCAAGGAACTTCCTTATTGCAAAAAGTGATGTGAAAAGATATTCACAAATCTTTCTCCTGCCATCATCCATCTGTTTTGCAAGCCTCCGTTCCTCCTCTTTTGTAAGAAGTTGAATCCTTCCCATCTCTCTCAGGTAAAGTTTCACTGCATCATCTGTCTTTCTCAATGCCTTTTTCTGGCTTTCCTCAAGCCGTTTCCTGATTTCAAGGGATTCCTCTGTAACAACATTAACACCACCCTTCTGGAGTTTTTCAACAACCTCTTCAATAAGAATCTCGTCCCCACCCAGATAATCCCTCAGCCGCTCAAAGGATATTTCACCCTTTGAGTTAACCATCTTGATTATCTCTTCCCAATCAATGGAATTTATGTCCATCACCCCTCCCTAAGGATTTTAAGTTTCTCCCTTAAAAGGTCATCCTGTATCTTCAGAAGAGTAGTTACAACCTCTCCCCTTTTTTCATGTTCCTTTATCTTCCTGGCCGTTTCTTCCAGTTTCTCCTGGATTCTCTGGAGTTTCAACCTCCTTACCACATCTCCAACAGGGTCAACCCCGTTTATGAGCATCTTATAGACCTCATCCCTGTAAGGTTGGGGAAGATTGGGAACAATCTCCTCACTATCCACCCTTTCTTCCCCGGCCTTTTTTATGAATTCAGAGACAACATCCAGTTTAAAGTTAAATCCATCAAGGATGGAAAGGTCTTCATCTCTGTACCCATTGAGAAGCATGGATGCCATAAGTGCAAGTTCCAGTTTTACATCAGGGGATAATTTCACACCCTCTTTTCTTTCAACCCCACCTTTTCTTCTAACCATCAGAAGTTCTTCCTTAATCATCAGTTCTCTGGAGATTTTTTCCCTGTAAATCTCCTGCTTAACACCGTCCCTTATCCTTGAAAGAATCTCCCTGAAGTCATTAACAACCTTTGTGAGGTCTGATGGGTTTTTAAGGTCATACTTTTGAGAATAATCCTCAAGCAAAACATCAATAAACCCCTTTGAACTGGAAAGTATACTTTTAATTCCCTCATTCCCTTCTTTTCTCAAAATCTCATCAGGGTCTTTCCCTTCACTGGAAGAACAAAGCATGATTTCAACATTCCTGTCAATAAGAAGCCCCATGGACCTCAATGATGCCTTCTTACCAGCCTCATCCATATCATAAAAAAGATAGACTTTTTGGGCATATCTGGATATTAACCGGGTTTGCTGTTCAGTTAGTGATGTTCCAAGGCTCGCAAGCACATTCTTGAACCCTGCCTGATACATACTCAGGTAGTCAAAATAACCCTCAACAAGGATTACGCTCTTTTTCTCAAGTATTTCCTTTCTTGAATGAAAAACAGAATATAATGAGTTCCTTTTGGAATACACGGGTGATTCAGGAGAATTCATATATTTGGGCATCCCCTCGCCAAGAATTCTTCCACCAAATCCAGCCACCCTTCCCGCTGGGGAATAAATAGGAAACATCAACCTATTCCTGAACCTATCATACATTCTTCCCTGACCCCTTATCACAAGCCCAACCTTCAGAAGGACATCAATGCCAAATTTTGCACCAAGTCTGGAAAGTATAACATCAGAATTTGGGGCATACCCCAGCTGGAACTCCTCAATGGTTTCCTCAGTTATGCCCCTTTGTTTAAGATAATTGAGTGCAGTCTGGCTTTGTGGAAGCAAAGAATGGTATATCTTTGCAGCCTCCTCATTCACTTGATAGAATCTGTCCTGTGCATCCCCCGTTAACTTTACACTTATACCAACCAGGTCCCCAAGGTACTTCAGGGCATCAACAAAACTCATCTTTTCGTATTCCTGAACAAACTTTATAACATCACCACTTGCTCCACAACCGAAGCAGTGATAAACACCCAGTTCTGGATTTACATAAAACGAGGGGTTTCTATCGTCATGGAAGGGACAGAGACCTTTATAATTCTTACCGACTTTCTTAAGGGAAACCCTTGAACCTATAACCTCTACTATATCAACATGTTCTTTTATTTTATCCACCACATCCTTTAGTGGCATAGTTAAAATTTATGTTTTTTCAGAAAATTCGCAAGCCCTATTTAAACACTTCACCGCTCTCTTTGAACCAGAGTAACAGGTCAAGATGGGCTGGAGGAATATCCAGTTCTTCTGCGGTTCTCAGGAAGATATTTTCTAATTCCATATATATTCTTCTTGAAATTGATTGAGGAATATGCTTAATTTTTCCAAGAAATTTTAAATTTTTCAAAATATGCCTGTCAAGTATGGCAAGATTTTTTCCACAACCAATATTCCTTAAAAAATGGCTTGCCTCCTTGTATCCCATCCCCTTCACATCTTTAACAAGAAAATCCCTTGCCTCTTCAGGTGATTTAAACCTGGAAATTATGGGTTTTACCCTTGGAATACCATTCTCCAGAAAGATTGCCCTTGAATTAATAATGTATTCTGCCTTTTTATTCCTGAACCTCACCCCTTCAAGACATTCAAGTATCTCCCTGTAATCTCCATTCATCAAAAGACTCTTCTTTTCCATTCTTTCAACAGCATCCCAGCAAATCTTTGCCTTTGACTGTGGTGTGAGAAGGCAGAATATAAACTCCTTGAACATGGCATAATCATCCCCTTTTTCCCACATTATCCTGAATTCTGTCAATCTCTTTTCAATCAAGGGCCTTACATCCCTGTATAATTCTTTTATTTCATATTTGACCTCCATAAAATTTATTGTATAATATTATCATGAAATGTCCATACTGTGGTGATGACAATGACAGGGTGATTGACACAAGGCTTGTAAAGGATGGTGAGGCAATAAGGAGAAGAAGGGAATGCCTCTCATGTGGCAGGAGATTCACCACATATGAATATATTGAGAAAACACCACTGCTTGTGATAAAAAAGGATGGAACACGGGAACCCTTTGAAAGGGATAAAATACTCCAGGGTATTCTAACGGCTTGCCACAAGAGACCCATTCCAAGGGAAAAGATAGAAAGCCTTGTTGACGAAGTTGTATCCGTTGTATCAGACCTTGGTAAAACGGAGGTGGAGTCAAGGATAATCGGCGAGGAGATAATGAAAAGGCTGAAGGAACTGGATGAAATTTCCTATGTGAGGTTTGCCTCTGTTTACAGGGAATTCCGTGATAAAAAGGAATTCTTGAAGGAACTGAAGAATCTGAAGGGTTGAATACACTTTTATTAATCAGATTCAAGAGGGTGAAGGGATTTATAAAGAAGGAAATCAGGGGAAGAATCCCAATTTACTTTCTGGTTATCTTAATATTCCTTTCTGGCACATACTGGGTCTTTTTAAGGGCATTTTCATTCCTAAATAATATTGAGGAGATTGGTGAAATAATTTCAGGAAAAATCATCTCTTATTCTTTCTTTGTATTCTTATTCATGCTCCTGATAAGCAATGGGATAACAGCCCTTTCAACATTCTACAGGTCTAAAGAGGTGGAATTCCTCATGGCGCTTCCTGTCCCCCCTGCAAACATTTTTATAACAAAGATATTTGAGACCTTCTTCTTCAGTTCATGGGCAACACTGATAGGTGCGGTTCCCATTGTGCTCGCATACTTTACAGCAAATGGTTCTCCCTTGGGGATTGTTTACACAATCCCCGCATTCCTTGGTTTCATCGCAATCCCCTCATTCTCTGGAATTATAATACTGATGGTATTGAAAAGAATAAATCCCAACCTGAGTGTGAAGCAACTGGGTATAATCCTCGGTATTATATCAGGCATAATAATATACATTTACATAGTAACAAATCCGTATTCCTTTAATATACCACAAACAACGAATCTATATACAATTAACAGGTTCCTTGAAAGGCTCAAATTCTCAAACCCTTATTTCCCGAATGAGTGGCTATTCCATGTTGTCAGGGGAATTCTGGATAGAAATGTGCTTCAATTCTTAAGATATACAGGTTCCCTAATCCTTGTCTCACTCTCCCTGTTCCTGATTCTTTATTTCCTTGGTATAAACTGGTACAGGGAGACATGGTTGACAGCAGAACACTCAAAGAAAATTCCCCATATAAGGTTGAGGTTCTTCCTGAAAAGACCACCCCCACTGGTTAACCTATTATCAAAGGATTGGAGAATATTTATACGCTCACCAAACCAGTGGGTTCAGTTTCTTATAATATTCTTACTCCTCCTGTTTTATGTAATATCATTGAGGAGAACACCCTTATATGTGAAGGAGGTCTTCTGGCTCAGCATAACGGCCCTCATAAACACAGGTTTTGTTGCATATATAAGTGCAACCCTCTCATTGCGATTCATTTTTCCTGCAATCAGCCTTGAAGGTGATTACTGGTGGATTTTGAGGTCAGCACCTGTGAAACCGAGAAATATATATATAACAAAGATGATTTTTTACATTGCCCTTACCACAGCTATCTCCATATATGTAATCTATACAAGCAACATCAGGCTTACAGGTTCATTCATAATAACCATTGTAACGGTTATTATTGGAACGATGCTCACAATCACCTCTGTAATCCTTGCAACCACAATGGGTACAATCTTTGTTGACTTCAATGAACACAATCCTGCAAAACTTGCCTCTGGAATGGGAGGACTTTTAACTGCTGCACTATCACTTGGTTTTATAGGGCTCTCCCTTATCATCTTCCTCTCCCCATTTTCACACTACATTAGACTTCTCCTTAAAGGTATATCTGTAAATCCATGGCCCATTATGAGAAACCGGCTTATCCTTTTCATGTTAATCTCAATTCTTCTTGATACATGGCTTGTAAAAATAGGGGTATCAAGGATTGGAAGGATTGAAGGCTGAACTGATATTAAAATTTTACAAAAAACTCTTCAGTCATTTTGGTCCGCAGCACTGGTGGCCAGGGGAAACCCCATTTGAGGTGATGGTTGGTGCTATACTTACCCAGAACACTGCCTGGAAGAATGTGGAAAAGGCAATTGAAAACCTTAAAAAGGAGAATGCACTTTCACCTGAAGAAATAAACAAAATGAACATAGAAAAACTTGCACAACTGATAAAACCATCCGGTTTTTACAATCTGAAGGCAAAAAGGCTTAAATCCTTCATTGAGAGATTTATGGAAGATTTCAATGGTGATATTCAAGGGATGAAAAAATTGGAGAAGAGGAGATTAAGGGAATGGCTTCTCTCTATTCCAGGTATTGGGAGGGAAACCGCAGACTCAATCATCCTATATGCCATTGAAAAACCCATTTTTGTGGTGGATGCTTATACAAGGAGAATCCTCTCAAGACATGGTTTTATAAAAGGTGATGAAGATTATGATGAGATACAGGAAATCTTCCATAAAAACCTTCCCGTTGATACAGGACTCTTCAATGAGTATCATGCACTTATAGTCCGGCTTGGTAAGGACTACTGCAAAAAGCAAAATCCCCTGTGTGAAACCTGCCCGTTGAAGGATTATTTTTTCAAAAGGCCCAGTAGTGCCTTTAACAAAAGATAAACATAAGGTTTGTCAACATGTAGATTCAATTCTTCCATGATCTCTCCAAGATTACCTTCGCCTTTGATACTTGATAAAAACAATAATTCTCCGGGACTATAACCCAATGCCTCTTCTATTAAAAGATATGTTTTCAAAGACATCCCCCTTCTTCTTTTTTCAATCATCCACAATTCGCTTTTACTCAGCCCCGTTGCCTGTGAGAGAGCCTCTAAGGAAAGATGTTGCTCCTTCCTCTTCTCTCTGATAAGCAAAACCAATTCATTTAAAAGTTCGTTCATTTCCTCCTCCCTATTTTATACTATGTTCATTAAATTCAGTATAAGATTTCCCAAAGATTTTCGCATCCTTCGTATTGACATCGTTCTCACTAATCACCTATTCACAATCAACAAGTCAATCCCTATATAACAGGTATCGTCCCATCTAAAAGGGACCTGGCAAGAAAATTTAAAGGCATGCCAGAATTCCCCCTGGGGCTCCAGATTCATTAACATACATGGACATAACATTAAGTGAGGGAAGATAAGGCCTTTTAAAACGCTTATATCTGAATTTTTTTTATTTCTCATTTGTTAGTAAAACCTCTCTTAGCTTTTCTTTGGATTATATAATAATTTGGGACATAAGTATATATCATTTAAGTGTAATATTTTATTGTTTTTTGAAATTTTTTTCTAACTTTTGTTATATATTATGTTGACATCTCTTTTAATTTATATTATAATCTTTTTAGCAAGGTTGACTAACATGGGTAAGAGCTTTCTAAGATGTGATAAAAATTGCATTTTACAGGATGTTCTTGAAGAAGCCTTTCCAGGGTTTATTATTCTTGACATTATAAAAAAGGAAATTCTTTTTCTGAATAAAAAGGCAGAAAAACTGATTTCAGAGTTCCACCCGGAGTTAATCAAAGACCTTAACAATCTATATTCAACGCTCATTGGTAAAATTCAACATCCTGAAAAAAATGAGGTGGAGATCAGACACATTATAAAAGGGAAGGTTAAAATAATTGGGCTTACAATTAGAAGGTTTAAGGAACGCTATCTAACTGTAATATTCAGGGACATCACAGAGATTGTTAAATTGCAGGAAGCCATTGAGAGACAGAACAATGCACTTCGCGTGGAACTGATGACATCAACGCTTATCCACGAAATAGCCAATCCCCTTGCCAACATAAGGGCTGCGCTTGAACTGTTATTGTCAAATGAAAATCTCCCGGAAGATGTCACAGAGATTATCCATAGGGCATTTAAAGGAACGGACACGATTAACAATCTCATTAGAAGGTTGCGAAGCAGCAGCAAACTGTTGATTCAAAAGATTAACATAAAACAATCAATTAATGAAGCCCTCCAGATCTGTTCAACAAAGATAAAAGAGAAAAAAATCACCATGGATATAAATGTGGATGAATCAATCTGTGCCCTGGGAGACCAGATTTCACTCAATCAAATATTAAGAAATATTATTGAGAACAGTATTGAGGCAATTGAAGATGGGGGTTCAATCAAAGTAACATCCTGTTACGACGAGAATTCTGTCCAGATAAAAATTTCAGACAATGGTCCTGGAATAGAAGAAGACATAAAAAAACATATCTTTACTCCGTTTTTTACCACAAAACCTGAGGGAACGGGCCTTGGACTTCCTCTCTCATTAAGTCTTGCAAAGAAGATGGGTGGAGATTTAATAGTGGAAAGCACTCCTGGACATGGAACCACTGTAACATTGTCATTGAGGAGATGCAATGAGAAAGGTAATTCTGGTTGAAGACAATAAGGAACTCTCTTCAAGTATTCAGTATTTCCTCTCCTTAAAAGGCTATACTGTTAGTATTGCTCCAACAAAGAAAGATATGTTGCGCCTGATGGATAATGACTTTTTCCCTGTTGCTGTTGTTGACAAAAAACTACCGGATGGAAATCCACTTGAACTGCTACTCAACAGGAATAATGAAACGAAAATCGTTGTAATAACAGGCTTTCCTGATTCCAATGAAGCACTTTCATGGCTGAAAAAAGGTGTAGAATATTACCTTGTGAAACCATTCTCACTGGAAGAACTTTATATTATCCTTGAAAGAATTTTTCAGAAAATAGAAGATGAAAGAAGAAAACTTATACTTGCCTCCCAGGACCCCCCTTTTTACATTGGTTCATCAAGGGCATCTCAAAAATTAATGGAGGAAATAAAAACTATTGCTGAGTTTGATGTGCCTGTCCTGATAACAGGAGAGAC
>JAGGTX010000127.1 GCA_021163525.1 Caldifarciminota bacterium | reverse complement strand
CAAGGACAATGAAGACTATAAGGGAGGTTGAAAATCACCTTAATAATTTCCGTGTTAATGATGCTGTGAGGCTTATATATGATAGATTCTGGTTTGAATTCTGCGACTGGTATCTTGAGATGATTAAGCCCTCCATAGGGAAGGGTGAGGAAGAGAAAGAGAGAAGCATGAAGGTTGTCCTGTGGGTGATGTCCCAGTTCCTGAAGATGCTGAACCCCTTTATACCCTGCATTGCTGAAGAGATTTATCATCTTCTTTTTGATATTGAGAGGAGTTTATCTGAAGAGGAGTGGCCTGTATATGAAAAAACACTTGAGGACGAAGATGTTGAGAATGAGGTTTCCTTTGTTATGGAGTTTGTAGAGAATCTCAGGAATGTGAGGGGTGAGTTCAAGATACATCCATCAGTGGATTTAACCGTGTTTCTTGATGGGGATGAAGGAAAGATGAAACTGCTTGAGGAGGAAATGCCATGGATTTTTCATCTGACCAGGGTCAAAAAACTTGAAAGGGGAACAAGAAGGACTGAATCTGCATTTTTTTGTCTTAAGGGCCTTGATGTCTATGTCCCCCTTGAAGGTCTTATAGATGTGGATAAGGAGAGAGATAGGCTGAGGAAAGAATATGATAAACTTGTAAAGGAGATTGAAAAACTGGAAACCAGGCTCTCAAATGAGGATTTCCTTAAGAAGGCACCTGAGAAGGTTGTGAATGGTGCAAAGGAAAAGCTGGAATACTTCAGGGAAAAGGCGGAGAAAATCAATGAGATGCTCAGTCACCTTGGTTAAATCCTTGACAAGGGAATTAACAGGATTATGATAGTTTAAAAAGGAGGTGTATATGCCAAGGTTTTTTATAGGTCTCCTTATAATTCTAATTCTCTCTGGTTGTGCCCAGCAGCAGAAATTCACCTATCAGGGAGAAAGAGGAGGGACCCTTATAATAGCAACCTTTGATGAGCCCTCCAATTTGAGCCCTGTTTATCCGTCATTCACAGGTCTTTCTCCAATTGTAAAACTCCTTTTTGCACCACTCCACAAAACAGGGCCTGATGGTAAGGTGATGCCATGCCTTGCCAGCTCATGGGAATACTCCGAGGATATGAAAACCATCACCTACTATCTTGACAGGAATGCAAAGTGGTCTGATGGAACACCTCTGAGCGCAAAGGATGTAGTTTCCACATTTGAGGCACTCAAAGACCCTGCAAATCAGTATCCGCTAATAGGTAGGTTAAGATTTATCAAGAGTGCCAAGGTTGTGGGTGAACATGCTGTCCAGTTTGAGTTCAGGAGGATTTATGCGGATGAACTTTTGAATTCCAACCTCTATCCACTCCCGGCGAATAAGATTAAGGGGATGAAGAACTTAAAATTTATGGAATACACAAGGAAGCCTGATATTACCTCCGGACCTTATATTCTGAACGAATGGAACCCTGGAAAGTATATAGAACTGATTGCAAATGAAAATTACATCTATGGAAGACCTCCCATAGACAGGATTGTTTTCTGGTTTCCTTCCTCCTTTGATGAACTCCTTGACGAGTTAAAGCAGAAACATGTTGACATAGTCCTTAATGTTCCACCAGACAGGGTTGAGAAACTTGATGGATATAATGTGAAGGTTGAACCTGGGCAGAGTTATGTTTTCGTGGGCTGGAATAACAAGAAATTCAAAAAGCCACTTAGGCAGGCATTCTCCATGGCCATTGATAAAAAGGCAATCATTAAGGATGTATTGAAGGGATATGGTCAGGAGGCATATGGTCCAATCACACCAGGGCACTGGGCATATGAGCCAGAGGTAAAGAATATTGCCTATGCATACAATCCAGGAAAGGCAAAGGACTTGATTGCATCCCAGGGATACAGGGATAGAAACAGGGATAGACTTTTTGATGGTCTGAGGGTTGAGATTATTGTTGATAAGAACGACCCTGTTAAATCCGCAACTGCTGACCTTGTTGCAAAGCAATTGAGGAAGGCTGGTGTCAGGGCAGTGGTGAGAAAACTTGACACACCTGCCTTTATATCAAGGCTCTTAAAGAAGGACTTTGATGCATTCATTCTGGGCTGGAATGTGGAGAAGGAATTCAGCCCCTCTCCAATATGGAATTCAAGGGGGATTTACAACTTTGTTGGTTATAAAAATACCGATATTGACATGCTTATAGAGAGGGGAATCCTCACCCTTGACAGAAGGGAAAGCAAGAAGATATGGTCAGAATTCCAGAGGAAGATTGTTGAGGATGCGCCATACACATTCCTCTATGTGCCTTCTGTTATAGAACTTGTCAGGTCAGGGATAAAGAATGTTGATGTGAAGGATGCAAGACTTCTCACAGAAAAACTTGATGAACTATGGATACCCGCAACAACAAGGGTTAAGGTTGCAGTGGCAGACCTGGGTAAAAGGTACAGGGAGTCAAGGAAGAAGGCAGCAAGGCCTGCTGCACCTGCACCCAGAAGGGCACCAAAAGCCACTGCAGAGAGCATACTACAGCAGAGCCTTCTTGCACAACAGCAGGCAGAGGCACAGAAGGCCGAGCAGCAAACAGAAAAACCATCACAGGGAGAGGCAAAGAAACCTGGAGGAGAAAAGAAGCCACCAGAGGAAAAGCCTGCTGAAGAAAAGCCAACACAGCCTGTTATAAAGACCCTGCCACAGGTGAAGCATGGTATTTTGCCTGTGTATCCAGATGTTGCAAAGAGGGTTGGTGCAACCGGAATGGTGTTTGTCACAGTGCTTGTTGGGAAGGATGGAAAGGTGAAGAAGGCGAAGATACTCAGGAGTTTTGGAAATGATGCGTGTGATAGGGCTGCCCTTGATGCTGCAAAGAAATGGACATTTATCCCAGGAACCATAAATGGAGAACCTGTTGAAATGGAGACAACAATCCCATTCAGGTTTCCACCACCAACGGAGTAATGGGTAATAAAAAACTGCTTGACAGGGATGGGGTCAGGGGGCTTATAGGCTCCCTGGCTTCTGATATAATCAACAGGAACAGGAAGAACATAGAAAATATCTGTATCATTGGTATCAGGAACAGAGGGGATATCCTTGCAGAGAGGCTGGCAAATCACATTTATAAGGAAACAGGGATAAAACCTCCTGTTGGTGCCATTGATATAACCCTTTACAGGGATGACCTTACTACAATCGGACCAAGGCCATTGATTGGACCTTCTGAGATTCCCTGCTCCATTGACAACAGGATAGTAATCCTTGTAGATGATGTTCTTTACACTGGCAGAACAGTGAGGGCTGCACTGGATGAACTTGTAGATTTTGGAAGACCATTGAGGATAGAACTTGCTGTTCTGGTGGACAGGGGTGGCAGGGAACTTCCTATATGTCCGGATTATGTTGGTATAAAGGAGGAAGTTGATAAGCGTCTCAATGTTGCAGTTTATCTTGAAGAATTTGATGGTGAGGAAGGAGTGGTGGTGAAAAAGGAGGAGTATGGAAAGGTTTAAACAGAAACACCTTCTTGGAATAGAAGAACTTTCAAGGGATGAGATAGATTCCATACTGGACACGGCCATAATAATGAAGTCTGTGCTTGAGAGGAGGATAAAGAAGGTTCCCACATTGAGGGGTATAACTGTTGCAAATCTGTTCTTTGAACCCAGCACAAGAACCCTGAATTCATTCCTTATAGCAGAGCGAAGGCTTTCTGCTGACACAATCAATGTGTCGATGAGTTTTTCAAGTGTTCTGAAAGGTGAGACATTGCTTGATACGGCAAGAAACCTTGAGGCCATGAGGGTTGATATGGTGGTAATAAGACATTCAGTCCCCTGCTCACCACATTATCTTGCAGAACGGATAAGTGCATCTGTGATTAACGCAGGGGACGGCGCCCATGAACACCCAACCCAGGCATTACTTGACATGCTCACCCTGAGGGAGAAGTTCGGGAATATTGAGGGGTTAAAGGTTTCCATTATAGGAGACATCCTCCATTCAAGGGTTGCACGTTCGTTGACAATGGGGCTTTTGAAGGAAGGTGCAGATGTCATCCTCTGTGGTCCACCAACATTCCTTCCTGAATGGTTTGAGGATTATGGAGTAAAAATCACCTATGATCTCAAGGAGGCCATTGTTGGCAGGGATGTGATATATGTTCTCAGGATACAGATGGAGAGGCAGGATACAGCATTTCTGCCATCTTTAAGGGAATACATCAGGTATTACTCGGTTAACAGGGATGTTTTGAATAGATATGCAAGAAAGGATGTGATAATAATGCATCCCGGTCCTGTGAACAGGGGTGTTGAACTTGCTCCTGATGTTGCTGATGGGCCATGGTCCCTCATACTCCACCAGGTCACAAATGGTATTGCAGTCAGAATGGCAATCCTCTATCTTTTGAGTGGAATTGGCTCTTCTGGGGGAGTGGAATGAAGATATTGATAAAGAATGTGAGGATTTTTGACCCTGTCTCCGGGATTGATGAAGAAGGTGATATTTTTATAAAAAATGGCATTGTATCCAGAAAGAAGGAGAAGACCAGAAACATTATTGATGGTAAAGGGCTTTACCTATTCCCTGCATTCATAGATATACACACACATATAAGGGAACCGGGTGGTGAGGATGTTGAGAATTTTGAATCTGCCTCAAGGGCTGCTGTTGCTGGTGGCTATTCAGCGATTTTCATGATGCCCAATACAGAACCTCCCATTGATAATGACGGTATGGTAAGGTTTGTTGTGAAGAGGGCAAGGGATGTGGGACTTGTTAAGATTTACCCTGTTGGTGCAGCAACCATTGGTAGGAGGGGAGAAAGACTCACTGATATGAGGGCGATGATTGAGTGTGGTTGTATTGGATTTTCAGATGATGGAAGCCCTGTAAAAAACCCAAGGATTTTAAGAAGGATCCTTGAGTATCTCAAGGGCACCGGTATAAAGTTTATAGAGCATCCTGAGGACACTGAACTATCCTCTGATGGAAGCATGAATGAGGGACCCCTATCAAATAAACTTGGTGTTCCAGGCATACCATGGGTATCAGAGGCTTCTGTTGTGATAAGGGATATACTGATTGCTGAATACCTCTCTTCACCTATCCACTTTGCCCATATATCAACAGAGGCATCCCTGGACCTGATTCAGTTCGGAAGGAAGAGGGGTGTAAAGATAACCTTTGAAGTCACTCCACACCATCTTTTACTTGATGAGAATGATGTTAGAATCACAGATTCCAATTTTAAGATGAATCCTCCATTGAGAAGCAGAAGGGACAGGAAGGCACTGATAAAGGCCTTGAAAAATGGTTTTGTGAATGCGATTGCCACTGACCATGCGCCACATCCGTTATATAAGAAGGAACTTGAATTTTCACTTGCTCCATTCGGTGTGATAGGGCTTGAGACTTCTTTCCCCACACTGTTCACAGAACTTGTTAAAAATGGTGTTATAGGCCTTAAAGATTTGATTGAATACATGTCTGTTAAACCTGCTGGAATATTTGGCCTGGGAACAGGTTCGGTGAAGGATGGTGCCACTGCAGATTTTGTTCTCATTGACCTTAAAAAGAAGTGGAAGATAACAGAGGATAAACTCCACTCCCTCTCCAGGAATTCTCCTTTTCTTGGATGGGATGTGTATGGGAGAGTTGTCTATACAATCGTGAATGGAAAGGTTGTTTACAAAGAAGGAGATTAAGGAGGACAGATGGTAAATGTTGAACAGATGATTGATGTTTTTGAAAAAACAATCAGGAGAAATGAGGGTTTAGAACTGTTGATGTTTGCAGAAAGAAGTTTGTTTATCAGGTATGCAAGGTCTGTGATTCACCAGAATGCACTATTTGATGATACTGTGATAAATCTTGGATTGAGAAGGGGGGAGAAACTTGCATCCACAGCTTTTACCTCATCCAATATTGATAAACTCAATCAGGAGAT
>JAGGTX010000090.1 GCA_021163525.1 Caldifarciminota bacterium | reverse complement strand
GCCTCAAAAAAATCTATACGAAATATAAACAAGAGCCTCACTTTAAAATCTTTTCAAAAATGATAAAATCCACCTCCATGGAAGGAGGTGGATATGAAAGGAAAAACAGGAAACGAGGAGTTAACCACGAATAAACGACACAAGACTAATATAGAAGTCCAGTAAGGATTATAGCAGGTCAGGCAGGAAAGGCGAGGAGATTACCTCAGAATTTTTCCTCAAGTTCTGAGATTCTGGAACCAAGGTCCGCTACTATCTTTCTTAGCTGCTCCACCTCAAGTTTGAGCCTTCTAATCTCCTCACTTCCTGAGCGTTCATTATTATATGTGTGGTTAGATGCATATTCATGTTCAACTTCTGCAATGCGCACTTTCCCACCCAGCAACTGATTGAGTATATCCCCAATCTTACCATAAGCACCAACAACAGGTCGGATACCAAAGGAGGCAAACATCTGTTGGGCACGTGGTCCCATTCCACCTGCAACTATCATTTCTGCTCCATTTTCTTTAATCCACTGAGGGACAACCCCTACCTGGTGATTCTCTGCAAAGGGATTCTCCTCAACCCGCACATTAAGAACCTTACCATCCTCAACCTTCACAAATGTAAAAAAGGGACATCTCCCAAAATGATAGGCAAGCACCCCATCAAGCCCATTCCTGTCATCAGTTGCAAAGGCAATAACCATCTTCACCTCCTTATTTTGTCAACAATGTTAAAAAGTTCTGTAATGAGTTCTGGTTCCTTCAAAGAGTAAAAAACCTCATTTCCCTTCTTCTCCATTGAGAGGAGACCCGAAGAAAAGAGCATATAAAGATGTCTTGAAACAACAGATGGGTGCAACCCTAAAAACCCTGCAACCTCTGTTACCGTGTGGCTACCATACCTGAGAATCTCAAGTATTTCAAGTCTGTGTTCACAGGATAACGCCCTGAACACTTGCATCCTTCTGAACAATGGATTTTGTATATTTGCGTATTTGTGCATATTTAAATATAACATGAATTTCCAATCAGGCAACCCCTTATTCTCAACAGAGGAGGATAAATTTAAAAAACAGATAAAATGTCAAATTTTCAAACTCCGTCCCCGGAGAGGGGAATTTCATTGACATAATGATTTTATCCTGTATCATTTTTCTATGAAACTGAGCATCGTTATTCCTGTTTACAATGAAAGGGAATTTATACTCACACTCCTCAAAAGGGTTCTTGCCCTACCCATTGATAAAGAGGTTATTGTTGTTGATGACCACTCCACTGATGGAACATATGAACTTCTCCAGAATGTAAAGGGAATAAGGCTCTTCAGGAATCCTGTGAATATGGGCAAGGGAGGGGCAGTCAAAAATGGAATCTCAGTGGCAATGGGAGAATACACAATAATGCAGGATGCAGACCTTGAATATTCACCTGAAGATATTCCAATCTTGTTAAAAATGGCTGAAATAGAGAATGCCATTGCAGTTTATGGTTCAAGGTTCAAAGGCAGAGGTAAATTCCTTATTCACAGCCTTCTCGCAAACAGGGTTCTCACCATGTTAACAAACATCCTCTTTGGTGGAAATATCTCAGACATGGAGACATGCTATAAACTTGTAAGAACAGATGTGCTTAAATCACTGAGGTTTGATGCACGTGGTTTTGACATGGAGCCTGAAATCACTGCCCAGCTTTTAAGAATGAGAATACACATCCATGAAATCCCGATTCATTACAGGGGAAGGACTGAAAAGGAAGGTAAAAAGATTCACTGGAAGGACGCAGTAATAGCAATATTCACACTGCTCAAGTACTGGGTGTTATAAACCTATCTCTCTGCACAGGGTGGGGATACCAAATCCATGAGATATATTGAGGAGGCTTGCCTTATGGAAATCAAGGTTGTCTGTTGCTGTTCCATCAATCGTGAAGATAATACTGTATCCCCTTATAAAACCAGAACGGGCTGTTGTTTCACAACATAGATTTGTTTTGACACCTGTTATAACTATCTGCTCAACATGATTTTTCTTTAAAAATTCATCAAGGCCTGTCATATAAAATGCATCGTATGATGCCTTTTTTATTATTACACCCCTCTCAGGCAATACTTCTTCAATTATCTCTGCAGAATGAGAACCTGCCTCAATTATGGAGTTCCACCATTTACCCAGCATACCTGCATCCTCATCTGTATTTTCATGTTTTGTGAATACCACGGGTCTTCCTGAACAGGAAAATTTATCAACAAGACTCCTGATATTCCCGACAATTGCAGGTGCAGATGGAAGAAAACCCGGGGATGATTCGTCCAGAAAGAATCTCTGCATATCAAGAACAATCAATGCTATTCCATCCCTTTTTATTTTGAGAGGATGCCTCCTTCTGAACCTATCAAGTGATGAAAGCAACCTTTCTCCAACCTCACTGATGTTATCTTCTGTAAAGTATGCTTCCTTCATATCCCACACTTGAATTTTTTAATTTTGCCATTATTATTCTCCTGATGCCGGAGTGGCGGAATCGGGAGACGCGGCGGATTCAAAATCCGCTTCCCTTTTTGGGAGTGTGGGTTCGAGTCCCTCCTCCGGCATTTTATAAAAAACACCATCCAGCCATTTGAATCATTAATAGACCTATTCTCCATCCTGGTGCAAAACAATCTCATATGAGAGATTGGCAAACTTCTTAATCATCGCTGATACAGAACAGTACTTGTTCTGCGACAAATCCACAGCCTTCTCTATTTTCCCAAGTGGAAGGTCCTTCCCCCTGAAATGATACACAATCCTGACATCGGTGTAATACTTTGGATGCTCTGGTCTTCTCTCTGATGTAATCTCCATCCAGAATTCATCAGGCTTTACCCTCATCTTTCGCAATATGGAAACAACATCCATGCCCGTGCATCCACCAAGCGAAAACAGGAAGAATTCCATAGGTCTTGCAGCAGTATCTTCTCCTCCAACATCAGGGGAAGTGTCCAGCAGAACACCATGTCCAGAGTCACCAACAGCATAAAACTTCATCCCGTCTATCCACCTCACATTAACCATCCTTTATCACCTCCCTTTTTAGGGGTCTCAATCCACAGGTCTTTTTCTCAGGGCAGTAACCAAGATGAATGCACCTTGGCTGGAGGAAGTCTGCAATGAACCTATCCACCTTCTTAACCTCTCTCTTTATATATGTAAAGAGCATTCTTATCTCCCATTGTGCCCTGAAACAGAGCCTCAAACCAGAAGTATGAATCAAT
>JAGGTX010000006.1 GCA_021163525.1 Caldifarciminota bacterium | reverse complement strand
TCACAATCCTTCCCTTTTCCCTGATTCTCAATGCAACCCTGTGTGCAAGTTTTCTGTCCCTTGTATTCACATTCAGGTTGTAGGCAATAAGGAATTCCCTTGCACCAATCACAGTAGCACCTGATTTTGGATTGAAAACAGGTTCACCAAAGTCAGGCTTCCATTCAGGGTCTTTCAGTTTCTCAGGCAGACCTTCATATTCTCCAGCCCTTATATCTGCAAGGCTCCTTCTTTCAGGCCTTGTTGCTGCCTCTTCATAGAGATAAACAGGTATGCCCAGTTCCCCCGCCACCCTTTCTCCAACCTCCCTTGCAATCTGGACACAGTCCTCCATTGTTACACCACTCACAGGAACGAAAGGACAGACATCGGTTGCACCCATCCTTGGATGTGCACCCTTGTGTTTGCTCATGTCAATGAGTTCTGCTGCCTTCTTTATTGCTCTGAATGCTGCCTCTTTTACTGCCTCTGGTGTGCCCACGAATGTAACAACAGTCCTGTTTGTATCTGCACCAGGGTCAACATCAAGGAGAATTGCACCTTCAACCTTCTCAATCTCATCCGTTATCTGTTTTATTATTCCCATGTCCCTTCCTTCAGAGAAATTCGGCACGCATTCAACGATTTTGTTCATTTCACCTCCTTGATTATTACGATTTTTTCATCCCTTTTCACCATACTCAACTTCTTCCGAGCAAGTCTTTCAATCTCCTTTTTATCAGAGAGTATCTTCTCTATCTCCTCCTCAAGTATGATTTTTTTTGCCTCAAGTTCTGAAACCCTTGCCTTCAACAGTTTTTCCTTCCTCTTCATTCTCACTATTGAAACTATCCCGAACCTTCCAAGGCTCAGGTAGAGGATAATCCCAATAAAAACCAGAAGATACAGTATCCTTCTTCCTCGTTTTCTATATACCAAAGACACCCGCCTCGTCAAGTTCCTCTTCAATCCTCAATAGTTCGTTGTATTTTTCAATCCTTTCAGACCTTGAAAGTGAACCCGTCTTTATCTGGCCTGTGTTCATTGCCACTGCAAGGTGTGCAATGGTGGTGTCTGCAGTCTCACCAGACCTGTGGGAAACTATGGTCCTCCAGCCAGTTCTGTGGGTAAGGTTGATTGCATCAATTGTCTCTGTCAGGGTTCCTATCTGGTTCAATTTGATAAGAACAGCATTCGCAATATTCTTTTCAATTCCCTTTTTTATCCTCTTTATATTGGTCACAAAGATGTCATCCCCAACAATCTGGATTTTATCACCGAGTTCCCTGTTCATTATTACCCATCCCTCCCAGTCGTCCTCTGCCAGTCCATCCTCAATGGAGAACAATGGGTATTTATCCACCCATTCCTTGTATATGCCAATCAGTTCCTCTGATGAAACAACCTTCCCATCAAAATGATACTTCCCATCTTTATAGAAACTGCTTGCTGCAGAATCAATGGCAAGGTACACATCTTCACCAGGTCTGTATTCAGCCTTTTCAATTGCCTGGATTATGAGTTTTATTGCCTCCTCATTTCCTGGCAGGCTTGGAGCAAATCCCCCTTCATCACCAACACCAGTAAAATAGCCATTTTCTTTCAGTATGTTCTTCAGTGTATGGAAAATCTCGGAGGCATACCTTAGTGCTTCCCTGAAACTGGGTGCACCCTTTGGAACAATCATGAATTCCTGTATATCAAGGTTGTTGTCAGCGTGTTTCCCACCGTTTATGATGTTGCACATGGGAACGGGCAAGACTCTTGCACCAGTTCCACCAATGTACCTGTAAAGGGGAAGACCGAGAAAGTCCGCACCTGCCTTTGCCACTGCAAGTGAAACACCCAGTATTGCATTTGCACCAAGGTTTGATTTGTTCTCAGTGCCGTCAAGTTCAATGAGAATCCTGTCAATGTTTGCCTGGTCAAGCACATCCTCACCTGTAATCTCAGGGGCAATTATATCATTCACATTCTGCACTGCCTTCAGTACACCCTTGCCATTGTATCTATTCTCACCATCCCTGAGTTCCAGTGCCTCATGCTTACCCGTTGATGCACCGGATGGAACCTGTGCCCTCCCAAAGGCACCAGACTCTGTTATACAATCAACTTCTATTGTTGGATTTCCCCTTGAGTCAAGGATTTCCCTTGCTACTATATCCAGTATAAGACTCATACCACCTCCTTTTTTACTCTATCTTTATCCCCTTCCTGACCCATCCATCGTTTATTATAAAATACACACCTCTTCTGAGATTACCAGTATTTATGTTTATTTTTTCATTTTTTATCCCGGTGTGAATGATTTTATTTATCAGAACCCTTCCAGTAATATCTGTTATTTTTATATTGTGAATTCCAGGATTTTCAAGGATAAGGGATACAGAACTTCCAATAATAACCCCTTTATTTTTGCTAATAGAAGAAACGGGCTCATCTATACCATATGGAATGGCACTCACGCCATCAAGATAGACCACACCTAATGAGTCTCCTCCTTCTGTATACAACCTTATCCTTATGGAGAGTGTATCTGCCATATCCGGTGCAATGATTGTGTCAGAAAGCATCTGCCATTCAGAAGAATCTGCGGTATAATCGTCAAAGTTGTTTTTGGAGGAACCATCCCATAGGTACCATGTAAACCACAATCTTGCCCTCACATCAGGGTCATTGTCAAGAAACCATGCAGAGACAACGACGGTATCAAATGGATCCACTTTAATCTTCTGGTATATTCCACTGTTATGGTTTGTAACAATACGCTCAAGTTTTGCACTGTATGTGCCTGAATATGCATTTGTGCTTCTATATGCAGTTACATAATTTTTATTCTCTATGTTCCAGAATTCGGGAATGGAATCCGCTTGCCAGGATTCAAAACCGCTGTTCTTCACAGTATCAATGGCAGGTGGATATACCCTGTAAACAAGTGTATCAGAACCAGAGGAGACCCCAAGGTCATCCATTGCACGGACAAAGTAGTAAACAGCAGTGCCTTCAGACTGTCCTGGTATGGTGTAGTAATACCTTGTTCCTGATACGCTGTCATGTGTAACAGGTGAGAAACTTGAGCCATCTGTTGAATAATAAAGGGTGTCAGAGGCAATACTACCATCATCTGTTATGATTGCACTGATTGTCTGGTTTACAGATGGTCTTGGTATTATTGGGAATCTTTCAAAGGAACCGATTGCAGGAGGTATGTTTGCAGGTAGTCCCATGAATGCATCGTCAATGTGGCACATGGAGGAGTCTATTGAATCTCCCCATGCAACATCATAAAACCTTATTTCAAAATGGGCAGTGTCTGCACCATCGGGTGCCTGTGCATCCACTGTTAGGAGTTGCCACTGTTTTAATGAATCAGGATTGGAATAGTTGGAAGAGGAAAAGGAAATGTATGAACCGGTGGCATCGAACCACCTTATGTATATCCTTGTTCTTACATGTGGGTCATCCTGCCAGACCCACAGGGAGCAGTGATAGGTTAAGAGGGGTTCCACATCCACATACTGCTCTATCCTCTGGGTGTATATGGTATCATACAAAGTAACATAGCCACTGAAAGTGCCAGAATGCACTGTGCCTTCCTCCTTGGCAATCCTGAACCCGGAGGTTGCAATAACCCATCCCGTGGGTGTTGTGTCATTTTCCCATGTCTCAAACGATGGGTTCTGCAACAGGTTGCCTCCATAAACAATTATGGAGAGGAGAAGGGTTGTGAATAAAAGTCTTTTCATAAAACGCCTCCTTTTGATTATCTTGTTACAATGAGTTTTATCCCTGCCCTCCCTGAACCATAGAGGAAATACACCCCTGATTTTTCAATACTCAAATTATATGTTCCATGGAGTGTAAATTCCTTTACAACCTGTCCAGCAGAGTTTATAAG
>JAGGTX010000151.1 GCA_021163525.1 Caldifarciminota bacterium | reverse complement strand
TCCTTGAACAGGGGAATACCCTTCTTGCAAGATACCTTGTCCTTGGAACATGAGACCTGTCTGTGACAATCACTATATGAGCAGTATCACCAATAATCTTTCTGGTAAACAAAAGGTTTTCAAGGGTGGTTGTGGAGCGATTCTCAAGGATGAATTTGTCCCCATTCCATTTTCTTGCCATGTACTCTGCCTCTCCATTACCACCAGAAAAAATAATACAATCAAAAGTAGAGGATATAAAAATAGAGCCTGCGAGTGAGACCCGTTTATCCATCAAACTTTTATCCTTTGAACCGAGAACAACAAGAACAGAACGCATAAAAAATGGCGGGGGTGGGATTTGAACCCACGACCTTTGGGTTATGAGCCCAACGAGCTACCACTGCTCCACCCCGCGTCTTTTATATATATAAACACAGATTTAGAATTGTCAAGTCCTGAAGCACCATTGAAATTGACGGAAGGTTGATAAAGAGAATAAAGGGAAATGAGAAAGGATATATTTTATTAAGTTGCTTCTGGCAGGCAATTCAATGGATGCAAGGTTTATACTTGTAAAACAATAACTATTTAACCAGTATATACTTCAAAAGGAACACCCCAAAGAGGACCCACATAACAGGGTGAACCTCCCTGTATTTTCCACTGAATACCTTCACAAGGGGGTATGATATAAATCCCCATGCCATTCCATCTGATATACTATAAGTGAATGGAATTCCGACAATTACAAGGAATGCTGGAAGTGCTTCTTCAAGTTTATCCCATTCTATATCCTTCACTCCTTTCATCATGAGAACACCGACCATCACAAGGGCAGGGGCAATAACGGGATAATATGTAATGTTTCCTGATGTGAAGCCTCCGCCAATGGCCTTAACAACAGGATAGAAGAACATACTCAGGAGGAAGAATAGGGCTGTGAAAATAGCAGTTAATCCAGTTCTTCCACCTGCACTCACACCTGTTGCACTTTCTATGTAACTTGTAACAGTGGATGTGCCAAGCATTGCTCCTGCTACAGTGCCAATTGAGTCAGCAAGGAGTGCCTGCTTTGCCCTGGGAAGTTTTCCATCCTTTATAAAGCCAGCATGGGAACCCACACCAATAAGTGTTCCCACTGTATCAAAGAAATCAAGGAGGAACAGAACAACAATGGGGGTTATGTATTTCCATCTAAGGACACCGAGAACATCCATCTTCATGAATGTTGGTGCAATGGATGGAGGAACGCTAACAAAACCACTGAACTTCACCACTCCAAGGGGGATACCGGCAAGGGCACCACCAATGATGCCCAGAAGTAAGGCACCCTTCACCTTTTTAATGTATAAAACAACGGTTATGAGAAAACCAATGAGGAATGTGAGCACATAGGGTGTATGGAGGTTCCCAAGCGTAACACCGGTTGAAGGGCTCTTCCCTATCACACCGGACCACTGAAGACCTATAAAGGTTATCAAAAGTCCAATCCCTGTTGAAATAGCCTTTTTTATGTTTTCTGGAACCCCATTTATCACCGCCTCCCTTGCCCTGACAAGGGTGAGTATCACAAAGAGGACACCTGATATAAACACTATTCCAAGCGCCTTATCCCATGGAACACCCATGCCAAGACAGATTGTGTAGGCAAAGAAGAAGTTTTCTCCCATGGCTGGTGCAAGGGCTATTGGATACCTTGCAAGAACACCCATAAGGATTGTTGCAATGGCAGAAGAAAGGATTGTTGCCATTGTAACAGCACCAAAGTCCATACCTGCTGCTGATAATACAGCGGGCTGAACAAAGATGATGTAGGACATGGTCATAAATGTTGTGAGACCGGCAATAAACTCCCTTTTTATAAATTCCTTATCCATAAAACCTCCTTCTTTCAAGTTTATACAATGGGGATTGTAATAAAAAAATTTCATCAGGTCAATACAAAAATTCCATTCCAATCAACTGATTAACTTTAAAATTATGCACCTTGACAATCAGAACCAACCAATTAAACTGGTGCTATGTGCAGGGTGTATGTTGAGAAGTTGGATAAGGGACCTTGGCTTATCTGTGAGGAAGTCCCTGGGGCAAGGACTGTAAGATTTTCTACCTTTATAAGGGTCGGTTCAATCCTTGAGACCAGGAAAAACAATGGCATCTCTCACTTTATTGAACACGGACTTTTCAAGGGAACACAAAAGAGAAACTCCAGGGAAATATCCCTTGAAATAGAATCAAAGGGTGGAAGCATAAATGCCTACACATCTTCAGAGCATACATCTTTATATGTCCATGTTCTTCCAGAGGATATTGAACAGTCTGTTGAACTCCTGTCAGACATGCTGTTCAATTCAGTTTTTGATGAAAAACTCATGGAGAAGGAACGGCTTGTTATACTGGAAGAGGTAAAGGGTTATTTTGATTCACCTGAACATGTGCTTCTACAGAGAACCTATGAAATGCTCTTTGGTGAGGAATCACCACTTGCCCTGCCTGTTGAAGGCACATCCGAAAGTGTTAAGGGAATTACAATAAATGAGTTGAGGGAATACTGGAAAAGGTTTTATTACCCTGAGAACATGATTATATCAGCAGCGGGAAAGATAAGAACAGAGGAACTCTGTGATACAATAAGGAAGCACTTCCCCGAGGGCACGGGAAAAGAGCCTGTAAAAATGCCTGAAATAAAGAAAAATGGCACAGATAAAAAGATAGGGATATTCCATAAAAGGGGGTTGAAGCAAGAGTATGTGACACTTGCAAGGGAGATATTCTCCTACACAGACAAAAGAAAATATCCATTCCTCATTGTGAACACCTATCTTGGTGGTGGAATGAGCAGTTATCTCTTCCAGAGGTTCAGGGAAGAGAATCCACTTGTCTATACAATAACCACATTCACCAGTCTTTATAAACTCAGTGGAGAATGGGGCATCTTCTTTTCCACGGACAGAAGGAATATCCAGAGGGTGCTTGACATACTGAAGAATGACCTTAAAAACATGAGGATATCAGAAAATGACCTGGAATGCGTGAAGAAAAAACTTAAAGGTGCACTATCCATTGAACTTGAATCATTAGGAAGCAAGGTTGCCAGAAACTTCAAGGAAATCTTTTATTATGAAAGGTACAGAACCCCTGAAGAGGTTCTAAATAATATTATGTCGGTCAAACTTGATGATGTTAATGATATGATGAAGGAACTACTTAAACCTGATAATCTTATACTGACCGTTTTAGGAGGTGTGAACCATGTTCATTGGTAGAAAAAGGATTTCAAGCA
Source organism: Caldifarciminota bacterium (assembly GCA_021163525.1). Lineage (GTDB taxonomy): Bacteria > Hydrothermota > UBA3072 > UBA3072 > B12-G15 > B12-G15. The sequence goes on along the minus strand of JAGGTX010000151.1, from coordinate 3,368 downwards.
GGGCATTCATCCTCCATCCAGACCCATTTACCGATTACGAGGATAGGTTGAATAAATTGAAAAGCTCAGGCACAGTTGTTTATAATCTTTCAAAACCGCAGATGACCTCTGTTTATTTCACTGAGATTCCCGACTCTGTTAATGAAGGTGACCTGATTGAAAAGTATCGCAGAATATTCAAGGTTTCTGATGACCTTGTTGTTATACCTTTCCCTGACACCTTCTCTGCGATATCTTCCCTGTTTTTCCTCTTTATGGATTTGAATGATGAGGTGGTTGTACCAGAGCCATTTCCCCCATACATTCTACCCATTGTGGACTATGCTGGAGTGAAGATAACACCGATTGAGACATTCCACTCCAATGGATTCAGGCTTCCTCTAAGGGATGTGCTTGAACCATTGATAAATCCCCGTGTTAAACTCCTGTTTTATTCAAACCCTGCAATATCAACAGGCACATTGTTCACACCAGAGGAGATTGAGAGACTTCTCTTTGTATCCCAGAACTATAACATACTGATGGTTGCTGATGAAAGTTTTGCATTTGCCTCTGGTGAAGAGATTCAGACCCTGCTTGATATTGCAAGGAGGTACACAAATTCAATAAGCCTGAACAGGATACTTCTACCATTCACAGGTGTTCCAACATGTTTCATGACATGTGGGAGTGAACTTGGTAAACTCTTGAAGAAGTTTCAGGAGACAATCTTCCCTGTATCTTCAGGCCTTGTAAGGCTAACATACACTGCACTTGACAGGTTCTCAGAATTACTTTCCTCCATGTCAGGATTCCTTGGAGAAAGAAGGGATATTCTTTATGAGGTTGTTTCTGGATTTGAAGACTTCTTTATCATAAAACCTGATTCACCACCCGCTGGTGTGATAAAACTACCCATAAATGATTCAGCAAAGTTTGTTGAGTATCTTCTTAATGAATTCCGCATGGATAACAGGACAGTCTTTGTCCTTCCACTCTCAAAACTCTTCCATGATTCAAAAAAGGGGAAAGACCTTGTTATGGTGGATTACTCAAACCTTGATGTTGAAACTTTGAAAACTGGCCTTAACATTCTTTATGCAGGGGTTAATCAATATAAAAAGGAGGAAGAATGAGGGTCTCTGGAAGAGGTTTAAGTATGCCCGCCTCGCCTATAAGGAGGCTTATACCATATGCAAACAAAGCAAAGGAAAGGGGAATCAGTGTTTATCATCTGAACATAGGTGACCCTGATGTACCAACACCAAAGGTTATACTGAAGGCAATAAAGGGATTTAAACAGAAGGTTCTTTCATATGGACCTTCTGAGGGATTGAAGGAATTGAGGAAGGCTATATCAGATTATTTTGGTGATTATGGCATTGATGTGGAACCTGAAAATGTGTTCATAACAACGGGTGGAAGTGAGGCCATTTTCTTTGTTTTCTCTGCAATATGTGACCCTGGCGATGAAGTGATTATACCAGAGCCCTTTTACACAAATTACAATGGATTTGCAAACATGGCTGGAGTAAAGATAAAGCCTCTCACCCTGAGTGTTGAGAACGGGTTTCACCTTCCACCAAAGGATGATATAAAGCATCTCATAACGGATAAAACAAGGGCTATTCTAATATGCTCCCCAAACAATCCAACAGGAACCGTTTATTCAAGAGAAGAAATTCAGTCCATAATAGACCTTGCCCTTGAATACGACCTTTGGGTCCTTTCTGATGAGGTTTACAGGGAGTTTGTTTTTGATGGGAGGAAGCATACATCCGTGCTTGAATTCAGGGAGGCTGCAGAGAGGACGGTTGTTATGGACAGTATCTCCAAGAGGTTCAGTTGCTGCGGTGCAAGGATAGGGTTCATTGTAACTCGTAACAGGGAACTATGGAGCACCCTCCTTAAATTTGGTCAGGCACGGCTCTGCCCCCCAACCATTGAACAGATGGGTGCAATAGCAGGGTTCAAACACTGGAAGGAATTCATGCCCGGAATTATTGATGAATACAGACTGAGAAGGGATGTAGTGTTTGAGGAGTTAGAAAACATTGAAGGTGCATTTACCCTCAAACCAGAGGGGGCATTCTATACGGTTGTAAAACTCCCCGTTGACGATGCAGAGGAATTCATCAAGTGGATGCTTACAGAGTTCAATATAAATGGGAAAACAACAATGCTTGCCCCTGCAAGTGGTTTTTACTCAACAGCGGGAACAGGTCTTGACGAGGCAAGAATAGCATATGTCCTTAATCAGGATAAATTGAGGGATGCAATGAACATACTCAGGGAAGGACTTAAGGTGTATGCTGGAAATAAAGGTTAAGAGGCTTGATCCGGACCTCCCCCTTCCCCAGAAGGCAACAGAAGGAAGCAGTGGGTTTGACATATATTCCCGTGTTGACCAGGTTATAAACCCAGGTGAGTTTAAAGGTATTCCTGCTGGAATTGTTCTTGAAATTCCGAAGGGTTATGAAGTTCAGGTCAGACCAAGGAGCGGGCTCGCACTGAAGCACGGTATAGGTATCCTGAACTCTCCGGGAACCATTGACTCTGATTACAGGGGTGAGGTTGTGGTTATACTTTTCAATTTCTCAAAGGTGCCTTTTGGAGTAAAGAAAGGCGATAGAATTGCGCAGATTGTTCCGGTAAAACTCCCTGAAGTTAAATTGGTTGAGGCGGATAATTTAACTGAGACTTCAAGAGGCCCTGGTGGTTTTGGTTCAACCGGCGTATGATAATCCCATTCCTCATGCTTCTGGGAACACAACTCCACAGATTTTTACCCCTCCCTCTTCTCCACTGGATTGCAGATATATTTGGCTTATTCTGGTATATATTTGCTGTAAGGCGAAGGAAAATAGTTAAAGAAAATCTGGAAGGTCTTGGCATAGATTTTGATGGACAAACAGTAAAAAAACTCTTCAAAAATTTCGTCCACATTTATGCTGACCTTTCATATCTCCCAAACTTGAAATCATATATGCTTGATTCTTTTATTACTGTGAAAGGTATTGAAAACCTGCAGAAGGGAATAAATGAGAGAAAAGGGGTAATACTTGTTGGTGGACATGTTGGTGCATGGGAGATTGCAGGGCCTTATATTGCTTCAAGGGGATACCGGATCTTTTCGGTTGCTGAATCAGAAGGGTTGGGTATGGAGTTTTTTAGGTTTTATCTAAAATACAGGGAACTTTATGGCGCAAAAATCCTGAGGCTTGAGGACAGGAATCTCACCCTTAAACTCTTAAAACTTCTAAAGAATGGCTCTGTCCTCACATTGATTGGGGACAGGGACATAACAGGCACCGGGAGGTTTGTTGAATACAATGGCAGAAAAATAAAGGTACCTGTGGGTCCCGCCTTTCTTTCCTGGAGAACAGGTG
>JAGGTX010000189.1 GCA_021163525.1 Caldifarciminota bacterium | reverse complement strand
ATGCCCTTGGAATAGAGGATGAGGAGGAAGATACGATTGCTGGATACATTATAAGGCATACAGGAAGGATACCCATAGAAGGAGAGGAGATAGATATTGGTGAGTTAAGGTTCAAGATACTTGATGCTACTGATAGGAAAATCAAAAAGGTGCAGGTGTCAAGGCTATGAGAAAGGCAAAAAATATAATCTTCATTGTTTTTGGAAGTTTGCTCACCTCCATTGGTTATGACCTTTTCCTTGTTCCACACAAGATAACACCAGGAGGTGTTGGCGGAATTGCCATTGTCCTTTATAACCTCTTTAAATTCCCATTCGGGCTCTGTTACGCACTTCTCAATATTCCTATATTCATTCTCGGGATGAAAAATCTAGGGTTCAAGTTTGGAATGAAAACCATACTTTCAATAATTCTCATATTCCTCTTCTCCGACTTCATACACTATGTGCTGAAACCACCCATTCTCACCCATGACCTTCTCCTTTCTTCCCTATATGGTGCCCTTCTTCTGGGTGCAGGTATAGGATTTGTATTCAGGGGTGGAGGTTCTACCGGTGGCACTGATATACTGGGCAGGATTATGAACAAGTACACAGGTCTATCCACAGGCGTTTCAATACTGATTGTTGACTCCATAGTAATTGCCATAGCAGGAACAACATTCAAGTCCTTTGATATTGTTTTGTTCAGTTATATAGCCCTATTTGTTTCCAGCAAACTTGTGGATATGGTGCTTGAAGGCAGGGACTATGCAAGACAGGCAATCATTACAACCACAAAGGGGGATAAAATTGTGGAGGCCATCACAAAAAAACTTAACAGAGGTTCAACACTCATGAAGGGGATTGGTGGATATACAGGCAGGGAAAGAGATGTTATTTATACGGTAATATCCATAAGGGAGACAGGGGCATTGAGAAATCTTGTCCATGAGATTGACCCCGATGCCTTTGTTGTAATAACGACTGCTCACGAGGTGCTTGGCAAAGGTTTCCGGCCAAGGGCATAAGTGTGCAGGACACAGACAGGGGAATAATAATAAAGAACACTCCATTCAGTGATACAAGCCTTATCTCCATGATTTACACAGAAAAAAGGGGTCTATCCTCTTTCCTTGCAAAGGGAGGAAGAAGGCAAAAAAGCCCGTTTAGAGGAAAAATTGAATCGGGTTTCCTTGTTTCATTTGTTTACTACAGGGGCCATTCTGCTGAAATGGGGGTGCTTAAAGAAGTAGAACCCATAGAAACATATCCTGAAATCCGCGAAAACATAACCCTTATGGAGGGCATGTATTCCATTCTCTGGGTGCTTGAACATAGTCCACCAGAGGAAAAAATTTTTATCCTTGCACAGGAGATATTAAAGAGACTGGACACAGAGGGAAGGATTGAAATCCTTCCATACTTCTTCATGAAGTTCTTCAAAATAGAAGGAATCTATCCCAATCTTTTTAGGTGCCATGTGTGTGGTGAAAAAAGTGTCTCATGCTTCAGCACAATGGCTGGTGGAACGATGTGCAGAAGGCATTGTACCCAGAACGACCTTCCCCTTGGTGAATGGTTCAATCTATTAAAATTCATAGTCAGGGGGCATTTGCCCGAAATGAATGATACAAACGAGAAAGGATTCAGGGATATGATGAATGTGATAATTGAATATGGAGAGTTTCACTCAGGTAGCTGGTTCCATCGCCTCAGAGAAATTCTCCCATCCTCAATAAGGCCGTAGTATCTATGTATCATCCAGTCTCCAAGAACAATAAACAGTTTCTCTCCCACCTTAAAAGTGTACTGTTCGTGTATATGCCCGATTACAACCACATCCGCACCTGCTCTGAACTTACTCCGTGCAAAATCAATATACTTCTTTATCCTGGGTTTTTTTCTGCTGGAAGAGATTCTGCTTAATCTTGAAACAACCCTTGCAATCTCAAACCCTATATCTGGATGAATGTGCCTGAAGAGAAATCTGTTTATATCATTCTTTATAATAAAATTAACAGGATTAAACCTGCCTATATCATCACCATGAGCAAATAGATAATTCACCCCACCAAGGTTAAACATTTCCTCTTTCCTGTGAACAACCACACCTACGGATTTCAGGAAATCACCATGCCAGAAATCGTGGTTTCCTGTCCAGTAATGAACATCCTTACCCATATCCTTTAAATCCCTGAACAGTACATACATGGAAAAAAATGCCTTTGGTATCACATGGTTGTATTCATGGTAGAAGTCAAAGATGTCTCCAAGAAGGAAAAGGGCATCACAGGATTTTATCTGTTTCTTTACAAAGGAACCCAGTTCTTCCTGAGACCCTTTGGAGTTCCTTAGAGAAAAATGGGTATCAGATACAAGAAGAACCCTTCTATACCTTTTCACCTGCCATTTCCTTTATTACTTCTATCGCCTCAAAGAAATATTTATTTTTAAGGAGTTCAAGAATCAAATTCAAATACCTATCACCTGTATCAAGGGGCACAGGTTCACCACTTTCAGATGCGTTAAAATCAAGAAGGTCCTCTTCCTTCTTCTCCTTTTTTTTCTCATCTTTTGAAGAAAAGATTTCCTCAAAGGGGGATTTTGCCTCCATTATATCCTCCTCTCTTTGTATCTATTTATTGCCTCTTCAACCTCTATAAGGGAACTATCCATTGATAGTGCCTTTTCCCACATCTCAAGGGCTCTGTCAATATTGCCCATCTTTTCATAAACAAAACCAAGGTTTGCAATCACCAGTGGGTTCTCCTCCACATTCCTCGCCTTCTCCATGAGTGCCAGTGCTTCCTCTTCCTCACCTCTATTAAAACTGATAACACCCATTGATAGGATTGCCTCAACATCATCAGGGTTCTCATTCAGTATCTCTTCAAGTATCTCCCTTGCCTCTTCGTTCTCTCCACTCTTTGAGAGTGCCATTGCAAGGTTTATCAATATTTCCCTCTTTCTCCCTGCAAGTTCAATGGCCTTCCTGAACTTCTCAATTGCTGATGGAATGTCCCCTGCATAAAAATCAAGCACTCCTTCATCATTCAACCTCATCCCCTGATTCATTCTATCTTTGTCTTCCATTTTTTTCAACTTTTCCCTCAACTCCTGAAGGTATTCAGAGGCCCTCACAGAGAACTCCTCCATCTTTGCTGCCATGCTCTCAAGTTGGGTGGAAAATTCCCTGAATCCTGCTCCAATCCCCTCAAGTCCTTCTCTCAGAGAGTTTGAAGAGGTTTCAAGGGAAGACCTGAGATTATCATCCATCCTGTTAATGCCATCATTCAGTGTCTCCACCCTGGAAGTTACCTCACCTGATGCCTCTGTAATCTTTTTCATAACAACATCAAAGAGTTCTAACACCTTTTTCATATCAGCATCAAGGGACTCTAAGAAGGGGCTTACACTTTCTTTCAATTCGTTCATTGGCTTTCCGATTTTTTCAGGGATCTCTCCTATAACCTCCTCAAATGCCCTTATACTTTCACGGATGGCATCTATCTTTTCAACCACCCTTTCCTTTAATTCACCATTATTCCTGTCCATTGTATTGATGACCTCTTCCCTGACAGAGGAAAGTGCTTCAACAAACCTGTTCCCCGCATCAGAGAGGGAGTTTCCAAAACCCCTTATTTCAGGGATAATCTTCTCATCAATCAATGAATCTATTCTGGTGTTAACCGAATCAAAATCAACCTGAACACTTCCCACAAGTTCTGGAATCTTATCCAGTCTCTCTCCGAGGTCTGATATCCTATCGGAAGTTTCATGCTGTATGTTGTAAAGGTCCTCGTGAAGATTTATACTGATGTTCTGAAGCGCTTTTTTGATTGGGAGTATATCACCAAGGAAGAGAAGACTGCACTTCCCCTCTTCACTGTTATAAAACTCACATTTTTCCTTCTGGCATTCTATCTCAATAATTTCATAAACGCGTTTCTTTTCAACACTTCCATCCTCCCTCTTCACCTCCTCCTCTTTCAATGCAATTCCTGATAGGTATGGACAGAAACTCATTTTTACCTCCCTGGTAAAGGATGAATCATTTTCCAGCCCTCTTTATATCTATCTTCCTTAATGGCAACCTCGCCCAATTGTGTAAGTAACCTTCTTACCTGCCTCAACAACCTTTTCATTCCAAGCCTTGAGGCACACACCTCCATCATTCTCAAAACATCGGTATCCTTTTCAAGACCATTGACTAGTTTCAATGCCATAAGGAATCTTCCTTTCTTGATCTCAAACCTGGCAGCCTCCTTAATCCTCTTTTCTTCGGGTAATTCTTTTAACACCTCTGAAATCAATCCTTCATCCCCAAGTTTCAGCGCATTTATGTATTTTTCCTCCGGAGATTCTGCATTCCTGATTCTTTCCCTGAGAATCTCCTCCTTCACCTTTTGCAACACATTATAGTCCACATGAATATCCTTTCCAGCAAGATAAAGAAATGCTCTATCCCTTTCATCCTGCTCAATAAGGGATTCTCCAATCTCAAACACCCTATCCCAGTGTCCCATTACAGCATAAATTCTCATCAGTTCCTTCCTGTAATCAATCCTGTCTGAATATCTTATAAGTTCCTGTAAATAGGAAACCCTTTCTTCATGCTTAAGTAAGGTTAGCCCTTTGAATGCCTCGTCGTAATTACCAACCTGTATATTGCAATCAACATAAAGCCTTGCAGATTCAGGAGAATCAACATCAAGCAACTCAAGGATTGTTCCTGCAGAATCAGGTGCCTTTTCATATATCACCCTCAATTCCCTGATAACCTCGTCTTTCTTACCTGAAATCTTCAAAAGTTTTGCCCTTAAAAACCTCAATGGTGCTGGATACTCCTCGCCAAAATACTCATCAAGAAGGGTCATAATGTCCTTTGCTACCCCTGGATATTTCCTTACAAGTTTTTCTACAAATTCAACTATTACCCTGTTTCTGCGTTCCTCAAGGATTATCTTCAGTATGTCCCTGTAATTTTCAGGTGTAATCTCAATCTTGGGCAATAGCCCCATTATCTCATTTACAACCTTCTGCCTCATTTCAGGGAAACCTTCATAAACCTGTATCAGCGCATTCATCACATCGTTCAATCTCCCTTCCTGTTTGAGCAAATTTATCTTCAGCAGAATTGCATTCCCTTCAAGTGGGGTTCCCTCAGCAGACTCAAGTGATTCAATCACCGCCTCTCTGAGATCTGGGTCAAATCTTACTGCCTTTTGAAGCAATTCAAGACTACTACCATTGCCCCTGGAGAGCATAATCTGTCCAAGTCTGTAATAGAGGGATGCCTCAATTGGTGCAATATCAATCAATTTTTTGAAATCCTCAATAATTGCATCACCAATCCCTGGATTCTTTTCATAGGCCATGTAAAGGGCATCAGCAGCCTTACTTATTTCCCTCTCATCTCTGTAAAGTGAATGCAAAAGTAAATAGGTTTCTGAACTTACCTCCTGTTCCTTCATAAATGATTCTATAAGGTCAATGGCCTTCTTCACAAGATTCCTATCCTCTGCAACTGCGAGTGCAAGATACTTAACAAATTCCTGTTCCCTACCAGTCTTCCCATAGGCACTGGCAAGATTGAGATATAGATTCCCCCTTTTACCTCTTGGAAGTATTTCCTCAGCCCTTTCTCCATACTTTATCACTTCTTCATAATATCCGTGTTCATTCAGGAGATTCAAAAGTATTGAGTATATACCTGGTGATTTCCCAACTCTTTCGACAGAAGTCAGAAGTAGAGTCACAAGTTCCCCTGTAATATCTGGAAATTTTTTGATGCTTATCCGTATCACCTCCTCTGCCTTCTTGAACATCCGGAAGAGAATAAGGAGTTCAATCAACAGAAGAAAGTTCTCCTGTGACTCAGGATGATTCCTTATTGCCTTTATAATAAAACCTGCCCTGTTTGGATCCTGCTTAACAGCCTTTATATAGAATTGTCTGGCATTCTCAAAATCTCCGTTAAGAGCATATGCCTCAGCAATGGCAAAGGGAAGGACAAAGGGAGGAAAGACATCTGGTGGAAAGGATGTATATGCTTTAAGGACATACGGGATATAATCAGGCTTTATCCTTATCCATGTATCAAGTTGCTTCATTAAATAAGGGATTGCACCGGGCTCTTCTGAAAGTATTCTATTCAAATTCTCTATTGAACGTTCTGGATTGGCCTTGAGATTTATTATATTCACAAGTATTGCAGATTTTGAATTCTCCGGGTTGTTTTTGTAAATCTTCAGAAGAACCTCTTTTGCGAGTTCAATGCCTTCTGGCACATCAAGAACCGTTTCAATGGTTTCTATGGCATTATCAAACTCTTTCTTGAATGCAAGGAGTTCTCCCTTAAAGACAATCCCTTCTACCAATTCAGGGTATTCACTCAGAACATCCTTCAGAGAACCAAGAATATCATCAACAGAGGAGGGAGAAATGGCAAAGGCCTTTTTCAATGCCTCAACTGCAAGTTTTGGTTTTCCCAGTTTTCTTAAAATGTCGGATGCAATGAAAAGGGCATCAGGATTATCTGTAACCTTCTCAACAATTCCCTCAATCTCCTGAACATTCAAAACATCTATATTCAATTCAAGAACCTTCTTAAGGGTTTTCAAGGCATCTTCGTATCTCTTCTCGTCAAGATAGGCACATGCCAATTTCTGTAATGCCTCAATACTATCTGGATTGGTTCTGACCAGTTCCTCATACTTCTTAATTGCTGCCTTTCCCCTGAATTTATTAAGCACCTGGAGTGCCTTCTCCTTATCACCAGTTTTTATATATAAATCACTTAAAAGGTCAAGTGTTTCAGGAACATTTTCAGAAAATCCTTCCAGTACCTCTATTGCATAGGGTATAATTTGGGGAGTTCTCTCGGTCGCCTTCTTAAACTGCTCTATGCCCCTCTCAAGGTTACCCCTTTTAATCAAGAGTCTTCCAAGTGTTATCATTATGTAAGGGTCACCAAAGAGATTTCTGTTAATCCTCTCAATTTCATTGTAGATTGTATCCTCTTCTTCTGGTGCTTTTTGTAACAACTCCATAAATATTTCCATACTCTTTTTTGTATCCAGTGGTTCATAACACAAACCTGTCATGTAAAAGTGCATTCTATCCCTTGGTGAAAGTTTCTCTTTTTCCCTGATATTTGAAAGGATGGCATTCTCCTTCTGTATAATATCAGCCAGGTGTTCCCTGTCTATACTTTCAATAATCTCCCAGACCCTCTCAAAATCCCTTGCCTCTGTTCTCTTCTCTACAAGATACTCTGCAAGTTCACGAGGCTTATTGGAACCATAGTAAAGGTCTTCAACCTCTTTTATGATATGCTCTTTTGTCTCCCTTGATATTCCCTCTCCCTTCTTCGCCCAGATAATAACCTCTTTAAAATGTCCCATTGAACTGTAAAGATGCATAATTTCAAGTATCAGGGAAAGGTCTGATTCATCGCCTGTTAAAGCACCCTGTAAGACCTCAAGCGCCTTTTCAGTTTTCCCTGATATAACAAGTCTTCTGGCCTTGTCAATTACCTTCTCTTTTCCACCAAAACCAAACATAGTTTGAGTATATACAAGATTCTATTATAGTCAAGTTAAAAGATATTCAACCATTTCCCTTTTCAAGGATTCTATTGAAATGGGCTTCAATAATACCCTCACTCCCTGTTTTTTTAATTCCCTTAATTCGGGATGCATTGAATCACCTGTTAAAACAATAACCCTTTTCTTCTGTTCATCATCCATTTGAAGAAACACCCTGTATCCTGACATATCCGGCAAAATCATATCAAGTATTATCACATTGTACATCTTAGACGCAATCTTGTCCAGTGCTTCTTTCCCGGTATATGCACAATCCACATTATAACCCATACGGGATAGTGCCTTCTCCAGCAACCTGACATTTTCTACTTCATCATCAACCACGAGTATTTCTGCAATATTCTCTACTTCTGTAACAGGGAATTCAACGAGAAAAGCAGGGTGATTTGTATCCGCTTTATAAGCAACTGACCCATTGCTCCATGCGATGAGCCTCTTTGCAATACCAAGCCCGAGTCCAAGTTTATCACCGTCCGTGGTATAGAAGTGTTCAAAAATCTGAACAACTTTTGATTCATCAATTGGAGAACCTGAGTTTTCAATAAGAACCATGCCCCCATTTTCTCCCCTATCCACTGTAATTCTTACCCATCCATCTGTTCCACTTGAATAAGCAAACTCAATTGCGTTTTCAAGTAATCTGAAAAATGCCTCCCTTATCATCTCTGGTGAGGCACTGATTGTGAAATCCCTTTCAATCACATATGCAACATCTACCTTAGAATAGTATGGATGGGATTTCAAAAGAAGTAAAGAGTCCTCAAGAACTGTGGATATTCTAATCGTTTTCTTTTCCTCGTAATTTTTCAAAATATTTGTATAGGCATAAAACTGGCTGATAATTCCTTTTATCCTCATTGCTGAAGAAATTATGCGTTCTGCATATTCAAGCAACTCCCTATCATTTGTTCTTTCTTTCAATAGTTCAGAAAACCCCATTACAGCCTGGAGTGGATTGTTTATCCTGTGCGATATACCTGCTATCACCTCAATCATCTCCACTATTCGGGAAAACTTGTAATGGGAGTAATTTATACAAATTTCAGGTTCCGGGTGGAAAACAAATATCGGGTTATCTCCATCCATTAAGGCTTCTACCCTGTATCTAACCCTTTTGCCATCAATAAATACATCAATCAATTTAATATCACCCTTCCTGACCTTCTCTATTTCCTCTTTTTTTAACACCCCAAGAATTTTTCTGGCCTCCTCATTCAAAGGTTTAATTTCTTCCTCTGTATATTGGATAAGCCCTATGTTTAATCTATCTATCAAACCCTTCAAGTTTTCCATTATTGGCCTCCATTTTAAATTTTATTCTCTTTTCTGCATCCTCATATTCTACTTCTTTTAACAAAAGAAGTGAAGCAATCTCTCTGGAGCTACCTGATAATTATATATACTTTTCAATGAGTTTTCCAGTGTTATATTTCATCCCTGAAAAAAATTTAATTTTTATGCCTTCATTTTTGAACTCTATATCTCCACCATTCCTCTCAACAATCTCCCTGAAGAATACAAGATTTGCAGAATTCGTATTGGACCTATCAAAAGGATTGTCTATAAGAAAATCCTGTTCCATTCCCCTTTTTAATTCCTCCACAATACTGGAATCAAGAGGATCTATAGTTATAAAAATACATGAATCCTTACCTGAACATCTGACACTGAAATCGGATACTTTATGCTTCAGGGTGTCAAAAAGAACCTCAAAGGCAAGTTCTATGTCCTCACCATTTGCATAAATCTCAAGGGGCCCATCCATAACTGAAACAGAAATTGTTCCATTCCCCAGTCTCTTTAGCATATCCCCAATGTTAAAGCGGTTTCTGCTTCCATGGTCTTCCCTTGAAAGGGAAATAAACATCTGGACGAGTTTTCCAAGCCTCTTCCCTTCCTGATTTATCCTCATTGCATACTCCTTTATAACATCATCTGGTAGTTTCTCAGGAGACATCAGAATTTGAGAAAGACCGATTATTGGTGTTAATGGATTCTTAAGATTATGGGAGACCCCTGCAAAGAACCTCTCCTTCACTTCCTTCTGTGCCATCAATTCCGCAAGCATTATCTTATCTGTTATCTCAATAAAAATAAGGGTTGTGTATTCAACCATCCTTCCAACCTCGTTCCTCATATTAAAACTTGATTCTGTCAGGGTGAATGTCTTCTCATAGCATGTAATAGTTTCACCGTATTTTTTATCCAGTGCCATTTTTATAAGTTCTTCTTTGAAGGGAAGGAGATTCAAAGCCCTGTTCTTATAAACAATATCACCTTCATTATCAAGGAGAAGTATAGGGTGAGGTATACTATCAATTATCCCGTAGAGAAATTTTCGTGACTGCTCAATCCTTTCGTAGAGCAATGCCATTTCAAGCACAGAGGAGGCACTCTTTGCAAATCCCTCAAGTATCTGAAGGTCATCATCAGTATACACACCGTCCTTCTTGTTCACAAGTTCTATCACCCCTATTATTCTGTCATTAATCCTTAATGGTGCGGTAAGTAAGGATTCTGTCCTGAATCCCGTTGCCCTGTCAAACTTGCCCTGGAAGTCCTTTCTCTCCTTCACCTTTGTTACTATCTGTCCTTCACCTGTCTGGGCGGTTTTCCCAGCAATTCCCTCTCCCATCTTCAGTCTCCTACCTTTGAGTTCATCTGCCTTTGGTCCATTCACAATCTCAAAAACAAGTTCGTTTTTACCTGTATCAAGCAGGAAGATGGTTCCTGCTTCGCTCTTTAACAGGTCCTGTGCAAGGTCAAGTATATGTTTCAGGGTGTCTCTGAAACCTTTAACCTGCATTTGTCTTCATTCCCAGAAGTTTCTCAACCTTTTCCCAGAGTTTCTGAAGGTCCACGGGCTTCTCAAGGAACTCAACATTCTCTGAAGATGTAATCCTCACATCCTCTTCAAGGTGTTTGTAAGCGGTACATACGATTACAGGTGTATTGTATCCCTGTCTTCTTATATCTTCAAGTAACTCAATACCGTTTTTGAAACCCATCTTTATATCTAGGATCAGAAGGTCGTAATTATCCCTGTGGAACTTCCTCAATCCCTCCATCCCATTCTCCGCTTCATCGGTGTCAAAACCCTTCATCTTTAAGAACTCCGAGAATAGATACCTTATGGAAGGCTCATCATCAACGATTAACACCTTCATAACACACCTCCTTATTCTTTTCTTTTCTGAACAAAGGGAGTTGAACAGTGAAAACAGTGCCCTCCCCCTTTTTACTTCTTACGCTTATCCTTCCCCCATGGTTTTCAACAATTTTTTTAACTATAGATAGCCCAAGCCCTGTTCCGTGTTTTTTACTTGTATAAAATGGCTCAAAAATCCTGTTTATATCCTTTTCATCAATTCCACAACCATTATCCCTTACAGTAACATATACATTATTCTCATCCCTGTTGAATGAAATCTTTACATATCCACCATCAGGAATGGCATCAAGAGCATTGGAGATAAGATTCTCAAATACCCTGACCAGCCTCAATCTATCCCCATTGATAATCCATTCACCATTTCCCTCAAAAATAATTGTGGCATTTTTTGAAGAGACTTTCTTTTTTATGGGCATTGATTCAACCATCTCTTTTATTGTTTCACACAGATTGACCCTTTCAATCTCAGGGGGTTTTTTCCTTGCAAAATCAAGGGTATCCTCAATTATCCTGTCAATCATCCCCACGCTTTTTATGATCCTTTCTGTATAGTCGTTTAAAACCTCTCCATTAAATCTCATTCTTATCAACTGCGTCATACCCCTTATTACTCCCAGTGGATTCCTTACCTCATGTGCTATGTATGAAGCCATTTTCCCTATGTCAGCAAGCCTTCTTGAGTGTTCAAGTTCTTCCTCCATCTTTTTTAGTTCTGTAATATCCCTGACAATACCAATGATAAGGTCTTCTTTTCGGGAAGAGGAAATCACTGCATCAACAAACCTGTCATTCTCCCTTAAGAGAACATTTCCCCTCTTTTCTTCCATAATCTTCTTCAAAAGTTCTTCCTTTATTACCCCGTTTTCAAACATCCTCTTCATCTCCGGATTTTCAAGCATAACCTCTCCCTGGGAATTGACCACAATGATACCAGCATTTACGGAGTTTATAATTCGCTCATAAAAATCCTTTAATCTCAAAATCTCTTCCTTCATGATTTTTTCTCTCTTTTCAATCTTCTTCCTCATCATATCTGCCCATGCACCACTCATGAATGCTATCAGGAAAAGGAAGGGAAGCCTCAATAGATATGCAGGGTCATTGAACTGTTTTATCGCTCCGGTCGTATAACCAATCCACATATACAGAACCGCACTCAGAATGGCCACAGGAAAAGAGGAACGGAGACCAGAACTCATTGCCGCCATCACTATAGTAAGCAGGTAAACTATAAAGAAATTCTCTTCAATCCCCCTTGAAAGATAAAGGGCAACCGAGATAAATCCAATGTCAAACAGGAAAATCAAGAACATGAATCTTTCGTCTTTGAGGAAGTTAAATATCCTGAATCTTATTATAAGATTGAAAATCACATATAGCACGGCAATTCTGTAAGCAACGGCCATGTACTCAAACCTCGCAGTGTTATACCCAATCAGGAACAGGACGAGAAGGATCAATATCCACCTTGAAACAACAAAGAAGTCAACCTCTCCCATCTCCCACACTCTATTTTTTTTCATTTTTGCCGCTTCATTTTTCACCATTTTTCACCTCCATACATGCAATATATATAAAATTTTTATTCCAGAATTAGCCCATTGATTTTCAAATTCTTACATATATGGAAATGTAAAGAACTATTGATTTATGTAAAAAAAGGTTGACATTTATTTATGAATGTATAATATATAATAATCATGAAGATTTTGATTGTTGATGATGATAGGCCAGTGGGAAAAGGGCTGAAAGGAAGCCTTGAAAAACTCGGACACGAGGTTTCTTTTGTGGACAATGGTGAAGAGGCTATGAAATTACTAAAATCCACTATGTATGACCTTGTCCTGCTTGACATAATGATGCCTGACATGGATGGTATTCAGCTCCTTGGTAAGATAAGGCAAATAGACCCTGATATGACTGTTGTCATGGTAACAGGGGTTAAAGAGTTTGAACTTGTAAGAAAATCTTTACAACTTGGTGCCTTTGACTACATTGTGAAACCCTTTAACCCCAATGAGATGGAATTTATGCTGAATAGGGTGAAGGAAAGGCTGACGATACTGAAACTTAAAAAGGATTATCAGACATTCCTTGAGGAGAAGGTTTACCAGCAGACATTGAAGGTGAAGAGAATCTTCCTTGGCTCCATTGCATCCCTCATAAAAACCATTGAGGCAAAAGACCCCTATCATAAAGACCACTCAGAAAATGTGAGCAAACTCTCTGTTGAAATAGGCAAAAGGATGGGATTGTCAAAAAAGGAACTTAATAACCTATCATATTCAGGCCTTCTCCACGATATCGGAAAGGTAGGCATTCCCGACAGGATACTGCTGAAGGCAGATAAACTAACACCTGAAGAATATGAAGTTATAAAGAGACACCCAGCCATTGGTTATGAGATTCTCAAGCCCCTTTTTGAGAACAAAAATATCCTTGATGGTGTTCTCTATCACCATGAGCGTTATGATGGAACTGGATTCCCTGAAGGTTTGAAAAAAGAAAGGATTCCATTGTTTGGTAGAATCATAGGTGTTGCAGATGCTATAGAGGCAATGACAGCTGAAAGGCCATACAGGGCAAAACTTTCAAGGGATGAGGTGATCGGAGAGCTTGAAAGAAATTCTGGGAAACAGTTTGACCCGTATATTGCAAAAATCGGAATAAAAATCATGGAGGATAGAAATGGGTAAAAAGGGAAGGGTTTTAATCATAGACGACGACCCAAAAATACTTGAGCTTCTATCAAAGGCATTGAAGGATAATTACTCTGTTTTTTCTTCCCTTACAGGGAGTGGAGGGCTTGAAATCTTCAAAAATGAAATACTTGATGCTGCACTTGTTGATATTAAACTTCCAGACATGGATGGCCTGGATGTTCTTGTTGATATAAAGAAAACCATTCCTGATTTCCCGGTTATAATCATAACTGGGCATGCCTCTATTCCCCTTGCTGTAAAGGCAATGAAACTCGGTGCATTCTACTTTGTGAAAAAACCATTTGAACTTGAAGAGATTACAAGTCTGCTTGACAAGGCCATTGAACACAGCAGACTTTTACGGGATTACAGGCGTCTCCAGAACATAGCATCGGAGAAGTACAGTTTCTCAGGCATAATTGGAAGAAGCAAAAAAATGAAGGAGATATTTGAGATAATAAAACTTGTTGCATCAACAGATGTAACTGTTCTGATAGAGGGGGAAAGTGGAACTGGAAAGGAACTGGTTGCAAAGGCAATCCATGTAAATTCTCCAAGGAAGGACAAAAACTTTGTTCCAGTGAACTGCTCTGCCCTCCCAGAGACACTGCTTGAATCAGAACTGTTTGGATATAAGAAAGGTGCATTCACAGGCGCAGCAACATCAAAGCCGGGTCTCTTTGAGGAGGCCGATGGTGGAACTCTCTTTCTGGACGAGATTGGTTCAACAAGCCCAGCATTCCAGTCAAAACTCCTCCGTGTTCTTGAGGATGGAATGTTCTACCACCTGGGTTCAACAAAGCCTGTAAAGGTTGATGTAAGGATAATTGCGGCGACCAATGTATCCCTTGAAGAGGCTGTCCAGAAAAACCTCTTCAGGGAGGACCTGTTTTACAGGTTGAATGTTGTGAAGTTAAGACTCCCTCCATTAAGGGAGAGAAGAAATGACATTCCATTACTCGTTAATCACTTCCTTAAATACTATGCAAATAAGCACAATAAGAATATCAAAGGGGTTTCTGATAAGGCACTTGCACTCCTTGTAAACTACCACTGGCCAGGAAATGTAAGGGAACTGGAGAATGTTATTGAGAGGGCAGTTATACTCACAACAACAGATACAATTGATGAGCATCTGCTTCCTGATAAGATGTATAGGGCAGATATTACTCTCTCAGAAACAGAAATAATGAATTATAAAAAGGCAAAGGAAATCTTTGAAAGAAATTACCTGACAAACCTCCTGAGGCACACAAAGGGGAATGTAAGCCTTGCAGCAAGGATTGCAGGTCAGAGAAGACAGAACCTGTACATCAAATTCAAGTACCTGGGAATAAACCCCAAGGACTTCATCTGAGAAAACGGCTGAACCTTCTCTTTATCTTTTCACTGAGGAAGGGATAGATGTTCTTATTACCAGCAACAACATACCCTGAAAGAACATCTCCACCACCCTTTAAATCGGTTATAATACCTCCTGCCTCCTTTATAAGCAGGGCCCCAGCCCCAACATCCCATGGCTTTAGCCCAAACTGGGCAGACCCATCAATCCTTCCAGCAGCAACATAAGCAAGATCAAGTGCGGCAGCACCAAGCCATCTCACTGCATTAACATCCCCGACAAGTTCCTCAAGAAGGAGGATAAACGACTTCTTCATCCTGTATGCAGGTGGTGGAAACCCAAATGAGAAAACCGCCCTGGAAGGATACCTCAATCCACTTACCTGTATTCTTCTGTTGTTGAGATACGAACCCCTCCCCTTCTCAGCATGGAACATCTCATCCCTGATGGGGTCATAGATGACACCAAGAAGGATATTATCTCCATCAACAAGAGAAACAGAGATGCAAAAATAAGGGATGTGGTGGATAAAGTTGTTTGTCCCATCAATGGGGTCAATCAAAAAGATTTTCTCGCCTGAAACATGGGCACCCTCCTCTGCAATTATCCCCATGTGAGGGAAACTCTCCTTCAGTTTCTCAACAAGGAACTTTTCAGCAGCCCTATCTGCCTCACTCACATAATCAAGATTCCCCTTCTTATCCACAGATAGAAACCCCTTGTGATAATAATCAAGCAAAATT
>JAGGTX010000164.1 GCA_021163525.1 Caldifarciminota bacterium | reverse complement strand
GGGATGTATCCAGTGGTTGAGAGGATTATTGTTGTTGGAGGTTATAATTTTAAGAACCTTTTGAAGATTATTGAAAAATATGAGAAGGTGTTCCCTGTTTATAATGAGAACTTTCCTCTGGGGATGTTCACCTCTGTTCAAAAGGGTGTGGAGAAGGTATCAGGTGATAGGTTCTTCATCCTTCCTGGAGACATCCCACTTGTGAAGCCCTCAACATATAAATATATGCTGGAGCAGGAAGGGAATATCATTGTGCC
Source organism: Caldifarciminota bacterium (assembly GCA_021163525.1). GTDB lineage: Bacteria > Hydrothermota > UBA3072 > UBA3072 > B12-G15 > B12-G15. The sequence goes on along the minus strand of JAGGTX010000164.1, from coordinate 3,471 downwards.
TGTTTATGAGGGAAGGAAAGGACACCCTGTTCTTCTCTCCTATGCAATGAAAGAACTTTTACTTGATGAGGAGAGGGACTCCAACCTGAAGGTATTCATAAACAGGATGGGGTTTAAGGAGGTTGTGGTTGACGACCCATTTATCAGGATGGACATAGATACACTTGAAGACTACTGGAACATGACATCCGGGTAATGAATGTGAATATTTGCAGGCTTGCATCTCCCATACCAAAACCTTGACATTCATTCATTTTTTGTTTAGAATATTTTTATGCTGTGGGTTTTGTTTCTCTTCGGAGAGATAAATTTATTAAAGATTGAAGATGCAGAAGGGATTCAGGACTTTGCGGTCATAGACGATACAACTGCACTGCTTCTCTATAAAGACCATCTGAATATCCTGAATACTGCAAAGAACAGGAGTATAAGGATTCCACTTTCAGCAGGAAATACAAAATTAGAGGTTGGGAAGGATGGCATCTATATTTTTAATAAATACCTGAAGGAAATTTACAGATTTGCCCCTCAATCCAGGACAATCAGGAAAATACATCCCCATGCACTCCTGTGGTGCATGGATATGGCAACATCACCTTATGATACATCATTTTACTTTCTTTCCACTTCAATTGAAAGAAAACAGTATCTATACACTGGTTCTCCAGAAAATCCAGCAATACTGGGAAAATTACCTCATCATGATTATTCAGGGATTGAAAAAACACTCAGGGGGCCTATACTTATATCCAAAAGCCTTTTCCCAAATCGTTTTGTAATCTATCATTATTCAAAAACGGGCACGGTTGCTTTTCCATTCACATATTCCAGGCCATTCACCCTATCACCTTCTGGATATTTTATTCTTTATACCTCAAGGGATAAAAAGAAACTCCTGGTTAAAGGAGAAAAATACGCTGAATATTCTTCTCTGGAAAAAATATACAGGATTTCATGGAAGATTCCTGAGTATCTTGGTATCATTTCGGGTAGTTATCTGCTCATTGTATCCGATACATCACACCCACAATTCAAAATTTCATGTCCATCCTGTGGATACGAAAATGAATTCAATTACAATTTCTGTATAAACTGTGGGCATCCATTGAAGGATGTAAAGATTAAAAGTATTGTGAATTTCAGAGAAGGAAATATACTGAATAACCTTGATATCGCTTTTTCCAATCTTAACCAGAGGATTCAGGAAGAAAGAAAGGTTGTCTATCTGAAAAAGGAAGAAAAAGGGGAGAGGCCTTCTGAAACTGCACCTATTGAGGAAAAAAACAAGCCAGTAGCAAAGGAGAAATCACAGGAAGTGAAGAAGGAAAAGCCTGGTATCACACAACCAATAAAAACAAAACTTCCTGAAATATCCCCAAAAATTAAGAAGAGGAGACCTTTCCCCGAGATGGATACCCCTTCATTCTTTGAGGTTCCAAAAGGTGATGTGGTGCGTTCTCTCACCGTGTTTTTATCTGGCGGTGGTGCATTTGCCACAGAAGAAGAGGGGTACTCACCCATGGGAACTTTCCTTGTCGGATTTGGGGATATATTCCAGGTTGAATTCTCAACATTGGGTGTTATTAACACCCTTCTCACAGGTTCATCAGTTCTTCCTGCACTCTCCTTCAAGATGAACCTGACAAACACATTCAGGGATAGACTACATCTGGGCAGGGATTTCCCCATAATATCCATTGGATTGAGGGGAACATGGTGGAATTCATATTACTCCAATGGAATCGCATATTCCACACGATACGCATATCTTTTCGCTGTTGTTGAAAAGCAGTTTGGAAACCTTACCGTGGTGGGTGGTATCTCCATATGTGATACAAGGGCAAAAACATCAGTAAGTCCTATGGTTGTAAGAAACCCAACCCTGCTTTATGGGGGTGCTGAGTTCAAGATGAATGAAAACTCATACATTGTTTTTGAAATTTCACAATTGTCAGGTTACAGGTTTCATTCTGATGGTTCTGTTTCTGGGGATGACCTTGTTAAAGGCATGTGGTGGTCAATAGGTGGAAAAACCTATGTGACCAAATGGCTGATAGTGAATGCCAGTGCAAGATTTGACGCAGAGGAAGGCGTCAGGTTCCGGGGTCCTGCAGATGCAAAACTCTGGGCAGGAATAAGTCTGCTACTGCCCCTTGATTATTACTATTCACTGATGAGGTAATTATGCTGAAGATAATCCCCCTTTTATTATTAGTCCCCTTGATTCTCTTTGCAGGTATAAAGTGCCCCTACTGTGGGGCAGAGAATCCTGATGACGCAAAGTTCTGCTGGAAGTGTGGAAAACCATTGAAGGCAAAAAAACAGGAAAACATAAAGAAGGAGGAACCATCCTCACAGCCAGAGCAACACTTTATAAAGTGTCCTTACTGCGGTGCTGATAACCCTGAAGATGCAAAGTTTTGCTGGAAATGTGGAAAGCCTCTCAGACCAGAAAAAACGAAGAATATTAGGGAAACTTTACCTGATGTGGCCAGACAGGGAGAAACCCTGAGTGTAAATGAAGCACTACTTGATTCAATACTTCAGGAACTCAAGGAAATAAAAAATTATCAAAAAAGGCTAAAAAAACTTGTTGATTACAGGGATGAAGAGATAAGAAGATTGAATGAGATGCGTAATAAAGACTCTTTCAACTTCTTTTTCTTCGGGTGTCTTATTGGTATGCTCGGAACATTGTTCTTAATAGCAAGCTTGTCTGGTTAAAAAGGAGGTGATAAATGAGGTGGTTTTATTTGGTTATTTTAACAGGTCTTACAATCTTTGCTCAGGAAGCAACTGTTATATCCCAGCCTGTTAATCCCAACAGGGTTTTCTCTACACCAACTGCAGAGGTATTGAACTCCCTTGATGTATTACTCTCTGGTGGTAGCGTGGTAGGTCTTGAAGAGGAGAGGTACTTCCTTGGGAACATCTATGCTGGATTTGGTAATTTGATGGAACTTGAGGTATCCACCTCAAATTTTGTTGATGCACTGAAAAAGAGATCTGCAACCCTGCCTGCATCTTCATTCAAAATGAGTTTTCTCCCTTCAAGTAGTGCCTTTGGACTATCAATGCTTGTGAAGAAAACCCTTTGGAATGAAAGGGATCTTGGAAACTACAGGTACTACACAAGATTCTCCGATGTCTTCATAATTCTTGGATACAGGAAGGAATTCTTCAGTTTGAATGTGGGTTTCAATCTTCACGATATGAGGATAAAAACCTACTCCTACATAACAGGAACGACATCGGACGAAATAAAGAATGAAGAATACCGTGTTTTTGCTAATCTCATGCTCAGGGCAAATAAAAAGACCTATGCAATGATTGAATTTACCCCTGCATCAAGGGTATCCTTCCCATCCGATGGCTCAATCTCACCCGACGATATTGAGCAGGTGTATGCTGTAACACTTGGTGGAAGATACTTCTTTACATACTTCCTCTCATTGGATGCAGGTGTGTTGT